>UQGR01000015.1 GCA_900540705.1 uncultured Mollicutes bacterium | reverse complement strand
AATTTTAAAAGGAAAAACATTAATTTTAAAATTGGAAATGAGTCAAGTTTTAAAGAAAAATCTATTAAATTGTAGTTTTATAACAGAAAAGATAGAATTTCTTTGCAAGTATAGCTGGTTTTTGTTATAATGAAATTAGGTGATACATATGTTTTTATTTGAAGTCATTGATCCCTTTGTAAAATTATGTCATTGGGAATGGCTATCTGAAATTAATTTTGGCACGATTGCAATCCGCTTAATCCTATCTGTACTTTGTGGGGGAGCCATTGGTCTAGACCGAGCAATCAAGCATCATGCTGCTGGATTTAGAACCTATATCATTGTTTGTTTAGGATCTACTATAGCGATGCTGACTAATGAATTTTTAACTAGGGCTACGGATGCTGCAGATGGAGCACGTCTAGGAGCACAGGTCATTTCAGGAATCGGCTTTTTAGGTGCTGGTACAATCATGTTTACTTCTAGGAACCAGGTTAGAGGACTCACTACTGCTGCGGGACTTTGGGCCTGTGCATGCTTAGGTCTGTCTATTGGAATCGGTTTTTATACCCTATCCGTAATGGCCGCAATTGTGATTGTAGTTGTTATGGCTATTCTACCAAGAATTGAAAAGGCCCTAACCGTACGTTCTAGACAATTCACCTTACATGTGGAATTATACTCTAGAGAAAATTTAAAGGAGCTCATTAGTCTAATTCGGGGGATGGATATTAAAATCTTATCTGTAGAGCATAATCCAGCCTATTCTCAATCCGGATTGAGCGTTTATACAATTGAATTAAAAAATCTAAAAAAGGAAAGAATCAACCACATGAAATTTATGGAGGAATTGAGGCAAAATTCCTACATCCATTTTATCGAGGAGATGCTATAAAAGGGGACAAAATAGTCCCCTTTTTCATTTGATATTTGCCTTTAAAACTCTTAAAAAATTCTTATAGGCTATTTTTTCTATTTCTTCTTCTGTAAATCCCTGATTTTTCATCGCAGAAAATAGTTCAGGAAGTAAAGAAGCATTTCTCAACTGTATGTCAGGGTCAATCCCATCAAAATCTGTACCAATCGCAATTACATCTACGCCGACAAGACTTCTAATATGCTTCATATGCTGAATGACACAGGAGATGGTATCTTTTCCTACTTCCTCAGTTTCATTCAAAAAATCTGCACAGAAGTTCATTCCCATCACTCCACCATTTTCAGATAACTTGAGAATCATATCATCAGTTAAGTTTCTCACATTGTTACAAATGGCCCTAGCATTAGAATGGCTAGCTACGATTGGCTTTTCAGAATATTTTAAACAATCATAAAATCCCTTATCTGAAAGATGAGAAACATCTACAATAATTCCTAGTCGATTCATCTCTTTTACCATTTGAATGCCAAAGTCAGTTAGCCCTTGCATAGTATTTGAAGCCTTAAAATCTGGTGTTTTTCCAGGTTCATATTGAAAGTTTGGATGTCCTACCCCATTTTCATAATTCCAGTTGAGGCAAATCATTCGAACGCCAAGTCGATAAAAGGTTCTTAAAAATTCAAGCTTAAGATTGGTTACAGCACCCTCCTCTAAAGTAAGAAGGCTAGAAATCAGTCCCCTTTCTCTGTTTCTTTCAATATCCTCATAGGTAAGAACAGGGGCGATAATTTCATGATTTTCTTCTAACTCTAAATAATATCGGTCAATCATTTGAATTGCATATTCAAACGGATTTTCTACTTTTTTTAGGTTGACAAACATCGCAAAGCATTGAAGAAGGCAGTTCCCTTTTTTTAGAAAATCTAAATTAATCTGAAAAGGGGCATTCCTTAAGCTTTCCTTGCTTTTGGCTTGCATCAAAGCCATAATGGTATCACAATGTAAATCAATATATTGCATCTTCTTCCTCCTTGACGAGATACTGCCTGATTTCACACACAAACATTGTATGCATATCTCCATCAGGATAATACCTAGTAATAATGTCCTGAGGAAGCTTTTCAAATGGCAAATCCACTGTATACAGCTTCTTCATCTTAAAGCAATAGGAGGCCTGCTCGATATAAGCGCCATCAAAGTCTGGATCATAGGTATAGTTTAGGTTGGCAAGCTTCATCTTATCTATGCTTCTTCCAGAGGTTGTTCCAAGAATAGAAACTGCTTCTTTATAGGCATCGCCTAAAAAAGAAAGGGTAATACTTTCACTACGCTGTAAAAATTCATAGGTGTAGCGTGACTTTCTAACGAACAAATAGGCAACGTTTTTTCCCCAAAGAACGCCAAGACCTCCCCAGGATACAATCAAGCAGTTAAAGCCAGTCTTCTTGTCTCCTGCCGTACAAACTGCATAGTGTTTTCCTAGCTCGGTAAATATATTTCTATTATAAATATCTAAATTCTTTTTAAGCATTTTACATTCCTCCTGCAACTAAGATAAAAGCAATCAAATTATTAAGCATATGGGCAAACCAGGTAACATAGATGTTTTTACCGCTGACGTGATAGATTCCACATAGGAGGGTCCCACTGAAGGCATAAGGAATACATAGTAATAACCATTTTCCAAAATCAGTAACTGGAGTACTCAGCATATGAGGAATTGTGAAAAGTAAGATAGAAATGATATAGGAAAGAACTATAGGCTTCTTTTCTAAAAATTTGAATATCGTCTTTCGGTAGATGAGCTCTTCTACTAGTGGAGCCATTAAAACTACCGCCACGAACATGGCAAAGCCACCACCATACCGGATGGAAATTTCAATACTACTCTGATTCACAGAGGTATCCTGCACAGCCAGTCCTATCAAAAAGTCGATAAGGTAGGATAAACCATAAAAGGCGCCTGCACAAACTGGGATCAACCAAATATAATGCTTCCACCTTTCTTTTATCTTTATGGCATCCTCCTTTAAAAAATTTCTTAAATAGAAGACAACAATCGCAGTCATTAGAATATAGCTTAACATATTTCCTAGGGAAGATACCATCGCATAATCGTGATAATATTTGGGATTCAATTTACTTAAATCACTCTCTGTGAATAAATTCCACAATTGTTCAGAGGAAATGGTTGTACTTATACTTCCATAGATGATAATGATGAGGGATATAATGATGCTGCTGCCAATAAGAGTCATAAAGAAATAGCCGACAAGAGCCACAATCTTATTAGGTTCAAAAATAGGATTTCTCGCCTTTTCCATCCAATTCATCTCCTTTACTGTACATCATTATACTATAAAAAGAACTAAAAAGAAATTACTTCTTCTATTTTTGAAGGAAAAGAAAAAGGGAATTTCTTCCCTTTTCATCGATTTTATGAAATCAAAATTAAGAAATTATTTTTTAGGTCTAAATAGTAAAGCAATCAGCACAGAAATTAAAATTGTAAAGGCTATTCCGGCACTTGTTTTTCCATATACACCTGTAAATATACCTAAATAGCCAATTTCCTTGGCTTTTTCAAGACTGCCCTGAACTAATAAATGACCAAAATTTGTGATTGGTAAAAGTGCACCTGCCCCTGAAATTTTTACCAGCCTATCATAAAATCCTCCGACGTCAAGTAGGGTTCCTAAACAGACAAATAGTACAGTCATATGCCCTACAGTCAGCTTAAACATATCCTTTATAATTTCAGCTAAACCACAGATGGCGCCACCAATCAAGAATGCATACAAATAAATCATAGTTCCCTCTCCAAACAGATAGCATGTGCGATACATGGAAGACTATTTTTTTGGTTAACCATAGTAGGATTCATCAAGGCCCCTGTTGCACATAAAAGTACTCTTCTGTATTCTCCAGCAAGCATCTTTTTTTTGACATAGGCCAAAAGTACTGCTGCCGAGGTTCCAGGACCACTACCACCAGCCAAAACATTCTGTTGCTTTAAATCATAAAGCAGTAATCCACAATCCTTATAATTGGCTACTGGTCCAAATTCCTCTTCTAAGGCCTTTTGGACTATTTCATAGCCATAGCTAGATAAATCCCCAGTTAGGATCAAATCATAGTTTTCTGGCTTAGTTTTACTTTCTCTAAAGTGAAATAGCAAGGTTTCTAAGGCAGCGGGTGCCATAGCTCGTCCATAGTCACAGGCATCCGTAAATCCCACATCAATGACCTTACCCAGAGTAAAGCCAGTCACCTTAATTGGACCTTTCCTTTTAGACAATAGGGCTGCCGCTCCAATCGTTGAAGTAAAGGTTTGGGTCTCTTCCTTATTTCCTCCATATTCCACAGGATTTCTAAATTGTCGTTCTGCAGACTGATTATGACTGGAGGTAAAGACTAAAACATTTTTTATCTCCTCATTTTTTAATAGTAAGGAAGCAACACCAAGTCCTAAGGTTATCGTAGAACAAGCTGCATAGATTCCAATAAGACCCGTCAAAAGACTACGAAAGGTGTAGCTTGTAGTGGTAAGCTGATTTGAAAGCTCTCCACCAATGGCCAGAGAAATATCCTCGATGCTCAAATTCTTTTTTTCTAGAAGCATATCAATAGCTTTAGATAAAATATCTATCTCACTATTTTCAAAGGAAGAATCCTTACATTCATCTATGGAATCAAAATAGCTACGTAGTGGGCCTTCTCCTTCTAATTCTCCAGCCACCACACTAGAGTCCTCTAAATAGACATCTTTTATTTTAAAATTCATAGTAGCACCTCAAAGATATAACGAATTGAGGCAACAATTAAGGCTGAGGTCGTTCCTAGAACAATCACACTACCTGCAAGCTTCAGGGTATTAGCACCGATACCAAGAACGATTCCTTCCTTATGATATTCCATTGCTGAGCAAACGGAAGCATTTGCAAAGCCTGTAATTGGAATGGCTAACCCACATTTGCCAATCTGCCCTAAGTTATCATAAATACCAAAGGCCGTAAGAAGTCCAGCCAAAAATACCATAGTCAAGGTCATAAAAATTTGGGCATTGGCTAAATCAGCTTTAAAGATATGAAAATAAAGATCAAAAAACAATTGTCCAACGATGGCCACAATACCTCCAGTGACAAAGGCCGTCAAAAAATTTTTTAGTAATAGCATATAGTCCTTGTCATGAGCAATTAATTCCTGATAATATTTTCTAGACTTTTCCATATTATCACCATCTATAGTATGGTCTATATGCTAAAAACTTATTACCACTTTTTAGAAAAATGAAGCTTTGTTCCTTTTCCTAGCTCACTTTCCACCTCAAAGGAGTCACAAAATAGCTCCATAATAGTAAAGCCAAGTCCACTTCTCTCTTCGTCCTTCTTCGTTGAAAATAGAGGCTCCTTGGCCTGTTCTATATCTGCAATCCCCTTTCCATAATCTATGATATCACAGGTTACCTTTTCATCGTCAACCATCACCTTCATCTCTACATACTTGTCCTCTTGATTGTCATAACCATGAACGATGGCGTTGGTTATTGCCTCACTGATAACTGTTTTCAGTTCATTTAGAAAGGTAATAGTTGGATTGCTGTCAACAACAATTGCACTTACTACATTTCTTATAATACCAATATTACCTCTTTTTGAAACAAATTTCATATGAATTTCATTAAACATTTTTTCTATTGCTGGGGATACTCTTCCTCAGCCTCTCCCTTCCTATCATTTTAATTATCGTTTAACGCGATGAGTACTGCATCTTCACTTTCTCGTATCTTACAGATTTTAGCTAGACCTGAAACGTAAATAATTCTTTCTATCCGACTATTGACATTGCTGATGGTAATGTCTCCATTTCTTTTTCTCAGCTGATGATATCTCCCAATGATAAAGCCGATTCCTGAGGAATCTAGAAAGGATAAATCCTGCAGATTTAAGACCAAATGGTTGATCTTATAATCATCAATATAATTCGAAATTCGTAACCGCAAATCTACTACGCTAACATCATCCAGCTCCCCTTTTAATCTAAGGATTAGGATATCTCGCTTCACATACACTCCCACATTCAAACTCATTTATAATCACCAAACAAAATTATAATCAAAATGAGCAATAATTTATAGTGCTTCGACAAAAAAAGAAAAATAAAACGTCTGTCAAAAATAGACAAAAACCATCTTCTTAAAGCATAAAAAAATGCAAGAATTTTTTTAATCCCTGCATTCTTATAATCCATTATTTATGACGTTCTACAATATCTCTAGCAACCCATACTCCATTGGCGCCTGCCTGAGCAAGTCCTCGAGTGATTCCAGCCCCATCGCCACCAACATACAATCCTTTCACCTTTGTCTCAAAACGATCATTGGTTACTGGGCGGGCAGAATAAAATTTTGCCTCTACTCCATAAAATAGCGTATGCTCATTGGCAATACCTGGAGTCACGTGGTCTAGAGCTTCAATCATTTCAATGATAGATTTCATCGTATTATAAGGTAATACAAGCCCTAAATCCCCTGGTACAGCCTCTTTTAGGGTTGGCTTGACAAATCCTTCGTCTAAACGCTTTTGAGTTGTTCTTCGCCCTTTACAGATATCTCCATAGCGCTGAACAATTACAGAGCCACAGCTCAACTGATTAGCCAATCTAGAAACCTCATGAGCATATTCATTTGGCTTATCAAATGGCTCTGAAAATTTATGAGATACCAGTAAAGCAAAATTAGTATTGCTGCTTCCCATCTTAGGATCCGCATAGGCATGACCATTGGCAAGGATAGTACCACTATGATTTTCAACAACGACATGACCACTTGGATTGGAACAAAAGGTTCTCACTACAGTTCCTACTGAGGCTCGATAAATGAATTTTCCTTCATATAAATTCTTATTGATTTCTTCCATAACGACATCATTGGTCTCCACCCTGACACCAATGTCTACCTGATTGTGAGTAAGGCCGATATGGTGTTCCTCGCAGATATTTTGTAGCCAGGTGGAACCATCTCTTCCCACTGCTAAAAATACCTCATCACAGGAGAGGATTTCCTGTCCTATCCGGATTCCCTTGACACAGCTATCCTCAATGATGATATCTGTGACCTCTGTTTCATAACGCATATCTATCCATTTTTGCAAATCATCAAAGATACGAGCCATTATCTTAAGGTTGTTTTCTGTACCCAAATGTCTAACCTTAGCTCTTAAAAGCTTTAAGCCAACAGCGTAGCCTCTTCGCTCTATTTCGCGCACCTTATCCGTTGTCGGATCTGTAATCCCTTCAGGTGCCCCATATTTTAAATTGATAGAATCCACATAGGAAATCAGCTCTTCTACCTGCTTTGCGTCAAGATAGTCCGTCATCCAGCCACCAAATTCACTTGTGATGTTGAACTTACCATCCGAATACGCTCCTGCTCCTCCAAAGCCATTTGTGATAGAGCATGCAGGATGACAGCCAGAATGTCCATTTTTATCTACTGGACACTTTGCAAGCTTATGATTTAAAACAGGACAATTTCTGTGATAAATATCATGCCCCTTATCCAGCAATAAAACTTTTAAAGAAGGATTTTTTTCATGTAGCTCGTAGGCAGCAAAAATCCCAGCTGGCCCAGCTCCGACAATGATAACATCATATTTCTTCATACAAACCACCTCAAGGTTCAAAATATTATTTTAAGCGATACGAAACTCGTACGTGACTATTTTACCATAAATATTATAATTTACCAAGAAAAGAGTTTTTTTTCTTGAAAACTCTTCCTAGCATTTTTTAACATTTTGTGATATAATGATATTATCTAGTAGTACTTATAATCATGATGAGGAAAAAGTAAGGAGGGTTAGGCATGTTTAAAAAAGAGGATTATGTTGTTCATAGTGGCCATGGATTATGCCAGGTATTAGATTTAGTCCATAATGATAGCCTGAATAAAGATTTTTATAAGCTTCAAACGATGCATAATCATATGACGATTATGATGCCAAGCGACAACGCCTCTGCCTATCTAAGACCGATTTTAACTAAAGATTCTCTTGTTAAAATCATGAATCAATCCTACATGATTTCCAATGAGTATATCAAAGATAATAAGGAAAGAAAGGTAGCTTTTCAGCTACTTATAACCTCTAATGATATTCAGGATACAATAAAATTATTAAAGATGCTATATCATTTATTAGAGGATAAACGCCAGGAAAAGAAAACACTTGGTTCTTTTGATACTCAATTTCTTCAGCAAGCTGAACGGAAGCTATTAAATGAGCTTTCTATAGGATTAAATATTTCTAAGGAAGAAGCCTTAGCATTGATGTATGAAAGACTAAAAGTACAGCATGTATATTAAATAATAGAGGACGTTAAAATGGGAAAAATAATCTTAAAATCTAATTATGATAAGCAAAATTTATTTACAAATCTTTATGAGACAACTCAACCAAAGGCCATTGTACAGATTGTACATGGAATGAAGGAGCATCAGCTTCGGTACGCTCCCTTTGCAGAGTTCTTAAACGCTAACGGATTTACTGTGATTACCTCTGACCTTCGAGGACATGGTCCGAACGCTACTCTCTTAGGATACATGGAGGGGAAAAAGCCTTGGGAGGCGCTTGTTGAGGATCAGGTTACCATTACCCAGTACCTGAAGAATAGATTCCCTAACACGGATATCTATTTGTTTGCTCATTCTATGGGAACCATCATTTCTAGAAATCTCATCCAGCAGCACGCCACTGACTATAAGAAAATCGTCTTATCTGGAGTTCCTGGCTACCAGGCCGCTGCTTCTTTTGGGATACTGATGGCCAATCTGATTGGCTGCTTCAAATCAAATACGCATGTATCTAATTTCTTAGAGAAACAGACCTTGGGAGCTTTTGAAAAATCGGTTAAGAATGCAAAGACACCTGCAGACTGGGTATCCGTAAGTGAGACAAATATTCAAAATTATTTAAATGACCCCTATTGCAATATCCCATTTACAGTTTCTGCCTATAAGGCGCTATATCACCTAGTAAAGGAAATGCATAAATCAAGTAGGTATGTGGTTCATGAGCCTACTAAGCCTATTTTAATGCTGGTAGGAGCATTAGATCCTTGTCCTCTTGGAGATAAAGGGTTAAATGGCTCTATTGCTACTCTTAAAAAGGCAGGGTATACTAATGTCACCTTTAAGAAGTATGAAAATATGAGACATGAAATTTTGAATGAAGAAAATCATACCCTTGTTTATGAAGACATTTTAAATTTTTTTCTTGCGGAAGCATAAAATAGAAATTGAAGACATAAAATGGAATAGCTCTTAACCTAGAGATTTTAGTGAAAAGAGCTTTCCTTTTTTCTTTTAGGATACCAATTGGTATCCTTTTTCTAATAACAAAAAAAGAACACTTTCGTGTTCCTCTTGTGCTCTTACTTAGCTTTTTTAGGAAGTGGCTTTAAAACAACAACATTTTCCTGTTTTTCTGCCTTTACCTTTTTAGATAGAGCCTTATTTGCTAATTCGCATAAATTTGCAAAGCCTTCTGGATCATTAACTGCCATTTCAGCAAGCATCTTTCTATTAATTGCAATGTTGGCCTTAGATAAACCATTGATAAATCTTGAATATTTCATTCCATTTAGCTGACAAGCAGCGTTAATACGGCTAATCCAAAGCTTACGGAAGTCTCTTTTCCTAGCCTTTCTATCACGATATGCGTATGCTAAAGAACGCATAACCTGCTCGTGAGCAGTTTTATATAATGTATGTTTAGAACCATAATAGCCCTTAGCAAGCTTTAATACGGCCTTACGTCTTCTTCTTGTGGTATATCCACCCTTAACTCTTGGCATTCTCTTGACCTCCTACTATAATAAATTAGAAATTAATGGTTTAATACGTTTTACATCACTCTCGTGAACTAAACCACTCTTTGATAATTGCTTGTTTTGCTTATGCGTCTTATTTACCTTTAAATGTCCTGTATAAGCATGACCACGTTTAATTTTTCCAGTTGCAGAAACTTTTATTCTCTTCTTTAAACCACTATGTGTTTTTTGTTTTGGCATCTTCTTTACACTCCTTAATCCTTTGTTTTTGGCGCAACTACTGCGAATAATGTTCTACCATCTAGACGAATTGGTGACTCCAGTGTAGAAACCTCTGCTAGGCTTTGAACAAAGCGCTCAATAACCTCTTTTCCTAAATCCTGATGAACAATCATACGACCAAAGAATCGTAAGGAAATCTTCACCTTATTTCCTTTTTCAAGAATGGATTTAGCCTTTCTTGCCTTTGTCTCAAAATCATGCTTCTCAATTGTAGGAGATAGCTGAATTTCCTGAACAACGACAACCTTTTGATTCTTTCTCATTTCCTTCAGCTTCTTCTGCTGTTCAAAACGGAAACGAGAATAATCCATCATTTTTGCTACAGGGGGATTGGCATCTGGTGAAACTAAAACTAGATCTAGACCACGTTTTTCTGCCTCTGCTAAGGCCTTTACACGAGGTAATACACCTAGCTTCTCTCCCTTATCTGTAATTACTAGCATTTCCTTGCAGCGAATTTGTTCATTAACAATATCCTCTGCTCCCTTTTTCTGCTTATTAATACCTTTCACCTCCATGTGTAGTAAAAAATAAACGGGACGCAAAAACGCCCCGTACTCTTGTCATAACATCTATTTTCAAGTGACTTTTTGCCTACCAACTCAATCAATCAGGCGAGAAACGGGAGTTTCTTCTTTCCACATATTTATTTTCCTTTAGTATAATACCACCAAAGATAACAATTGTCAATCTTTTTTAACAACAAATATCCTTTTTTTGGAACAACAGTAAATTTCCTATTCCTAATAGTAAGCATATGCTACCAAAGATATAGATATTCCCCTGAAGTTCTGCCTCCCCATTAGCATTTATAAAGACAGATATAAGAAACGTTTGAAGGACTTTTACATTCTCCTGTTTTGAAAGGATATTTAAAAATAAATGCATAATAAAGATTAATACTGGAATAAAATAAGAATTTATCAGTAAGGATAGTAGTTCTCCCAATAGCAACAAAGCCAGTAGGGGTAATATGCAGATTCCAACCAACTGAGCTGCGGTTGCTGGAATTCTATAGGAAGGAAATATGGCTACAGCCACCAAGTAAAGGAGTAATATCTCAAAAGTAACCATTCCTATGAGAATGAACAAATTTGCCAAGAGCTTTGTTATGACAACTCTTGCTCGTCCCATGCTGGGTACAAACATAGGGTCAAATAAGGACATGCTATGCACCTCTGCTCCTACTAGGAAAGATACCATTGCCGCATTTAAAATCTCCATCAAAAATAAGGATTGCTTAAAATAGGAAACATAGTAGCTTTCTGGATGAAGATAATATTCAGAGGCCTCAATCGGAAATCCTGTATTTAAAATTAAGGATAAACTCCAAATTCCTAAAATAAAAAGAAAGACCAAACAGGAAATCTTATGAATATGAAAGGATAGATATAAGGCTAGGCTTTGAATCATTTTCATTCACAGATTCCATCCTTAAAGGTTATGTAGATTGGCTTAAGCTCCTTAAACAGCTGCCGACTATGAGTGCTGATGACGATTGTTTTTCCAGACTCTAGCATTTGAGTTAAGCTGAGCTTTAGTCTTTTAATGGAATCTTGATCCAATCCATCTGTAGGTTCATCAAGCAAATATAAATCACCCTGACTTAAGATTGCCTGTAGAATCCCAAGCTTTTGAAGCATCCCCTTTGACAATGCTCCAATGGGTTTATTTGGCAATTGATATTCCTCCATCGCCGTTTCTATTGCCTTGATGGAAGACTCGCTTCCTAAATAGTATTGCAAAAAGGTCTTTGTTTTTAATAGCTTAGGATAGCTTCTCTTATCTGGTAAATAGATGACCTTTTGAAATGTATTTTCCATTATACCATCCTTAGGGTGATGAAAAATAATTTGAGAGATGAGCTTTATGGTCGTAGACTTACCACTGCCATTTTTTCCTAAAAATAGATACAACTTTCCAGGAAAAAGAGTAAGACTCACCTTTGTAATTCCCGAATGACTAGAATATAGCTTTTTTATTTCCTGAAGCTTAAGCATAGATAATTTTTCCTTCTTGCTTTAAAGCTACATAATCGCTTAATAAAATATCATTTGCCAAAAAACAAAACTCTTCTATACAATAGATCTGATTATCTAGGATAAGGAGGATGGCCCCTTGAGAGATTAGAATCAAGGTTTCATAAGAAATAGGGATAAAGTAGTACCCCTTCTTTGCAGATAGCATATGTGACTCTTGCTTTAAGGTATCTTTTACTATCTTATGCTTTAGGGTTGAATAGGGAAGCTCACTATCATAGAGCGTATCTTCTTCGATAAATTCTAATGCTCCCTCTCCAGCTCCAATTCTAAGATCCTGTAAGGATTTCCTAACGTTTGGAAGTAATATTGTAATCCCCACTAGATGCAGCTCATCTTCTATATAGCTATAATGTCCAAAAAGCTCTTGAAATTGTAGCTTTGGGATATGCTCTTGGTAGATAGCTAGGAAGCCGATAGGCAGCTCTAAAGTGAAGGTTTCATTTTGGATGAGTAAGCTAAAATCATTCAGAATAAAATGGTCTAAGGTTGGCTTGATTAAATCAGCATATAGAAAAATTTTATGAATTTGATTCTTTTCATATTGCATAGTATGACCACTTTTAATCTCAATATTTTGAAGAAGGTATGTACTAGAATTATGCTTTAAGCTATAGGAATTCTTATCGGGAAACTCAATGCTGCTATCCTGTTGATTGCTGTAAAGCTCTAAACACATTTTCTTATTCTCTTGGTACTGATAAGAGTAGCTTCTGCGTACAGAGTAATATTTAACGGTCTCTATAGAAATTCGATTTATACTTAAAATGATTATGGCTAGTAAAATCCCCAGCATGAAGAGGCTAAGAAGCAATATCACCTTTTTCATATTTTTCTTTTCTCCATTCTAGGATATTGGTTCACTAGGGTAAAATACTCAAACCCACAACAGGCCACAGGAATAAAGAACATGTAGCATGCACATACTCCATTTGTTATACGTGCACTTCCCATCAAGTATACAATCGCCCGGCTCCCCTTTTCCACCGTTAGCTTTAGCTTTTGGGTTTCCTTTCTAGACTCACTTGACGAATACGTATAGTCCACTCCTGCCTTGGCTGCTAAATCCGTTTTAAAGCTCTTAATAGCCCCCTTGGCAGATCCGCTCAAATCACCTGTAACCTTCCAGCTAGTTTTTTTATTCGTTTCAACGACAATATCTAACTCATAAGAGACATCCGTATTTCCTCTATTTTCCACATTGTAAAGAGTAGAGGAAATATAGGTTGCCTCAACATTCTTATATGCTGTGTGTACATTTACACCCCAAAAGGTTGGTTTTCTTACCTCTTTATAGTAGATTTCTAGCTCACTATCCGTAAAGTTTCTTAAAAGCTTCCCTTGAATCATCATAATTTCATTATAGGTTTCATAGGTGTCTTCCCCTGCATAAACCTCTACCATAAAACATATCATTATACTAACGAAGGATAAAATCACAAGTATTATTTTTTTCATTTTCTCAGCCCTTTCTTTCTTCCTTCATTAGAATCATTGCCAAAACATAAATTTTTTTTAAGAAAAAAGAGGTTTTCTATGCCTAAAAACCCCATAAGTAAGCTTAGCGTGCTTCTTTTAACCTTAAATCCGTATGAATTATCCACTTTAGCCTTTATACTTGGGATTTTACTATGCGAGGGTCTAACCGCAGATGAACAAAACGCCTTAGGAAATTTTTATGAGCTTTTAGGTCAAACCATTCTAACTGTTGGCGCTCAGGCTCAAAATTTAGAGGATGTCTCTACAACATCTGGTGTAGATTCTGCTGTAAATATGCTGAAAGAAAAGATTGGCAACATTGAAGCTATCATCAAGGACTTTAAAAATCTATAAAAAAAGAAGGCGATATGCCTTCCTTCATCCTATAATAATTTTTCTAATGCAGTAGCTGTATTTTTTAGTACAGAGGAATCAGCCTCTTCCACCAAGCCCTGATCGACTAAATTGGCAGTATCTGGCTGAATTGGCATTTGATCTAAGGCCGTAAGTCCATAGGTAGCAGCAACCTCCTCTAGCTTAGATGGTCCAAATGGGTGAAGATGCTCTCCACAGCATGGACACTCCATATAACTCATATTTTCCACCAAGCCTAGCATAGGAATTTTCATCATTTTACACATATTGACAGCCTTACCAACAATCATAGATACTAAATCCTGTGGAGTTGAAACAATAACCACGTCATCTACAGGAAGAGATTGAAATACTGTCAAAGCTACATCTCCTGTTCCAGGAGGCATATCTACAAATAAGAAATCTAAATCCTCCCATAGAACATCCGTATAAAATTGCTTTACTGCTCCCCCAATGACTGGCCCTCGCCATAAAACAGGCTTTGTAGGATCATCAATCAAAAGGTTAACAGAAATAATTTTCACACCCTTTTTGGAGATTTGAGGAAACATCAGCTCACCATTTCCAACAATTTGACTTGTTATACCAAAGGCCTTAGGAATAGACGGACCTGTAATATCAGCATCCATAATTCCAACCTTATAGCCTCTTTTGGCAAGCTCAATAGCTAAAAGGGAGGTTACTGTGGATTTTCCTACACCACCTTTACCAGAGACCACTCCTATAATTTTTTTAATTTGATTCTCCTTGGCTGTTTGAGCAAGTAAGGAAGCATCTGTACGATCTCCACAATCCTTGGCAGAACAGCTAGAACAATTATGATTACAAGACATCATTTCACCCTCATTCACAATATTTTTTTATCTACATATAATATACTAAGGAGGTAGAGCATGCAATATTATCAGCCAAATTATTACTACCGTGGTGAGGATAACAGAGGTCTGTTATTACCACTTCTAGTAGGGGCAGCTGTGGGATTCCCATTTGGATATATCGCAAGTAACACGAACAAAAACAATTATAATAATGTTCCTTATTATCCAATGGCACCTCAATATCCTGTATATCCAGTACAGCCTATGCCATACCCATATCAGCCTTATCCTTATATGCCTTATTAGAATACTTCTTTGTATTCTTTTTTTTATTCCTCGTCATGCTTTATATTAAGCTTAGCTATAATATCATTGATATGATTTCCATATTCTAATGCTTCATCATGCTTAAAAATTAATTCAGGCATCTTTCTGGCTTTAAGACGCTTTGCAAGCTCACTTCGTAAATACCCTTTACAGTCCTTCAAAGCCTGTTCATAATTTTCTACTTTTCCCTGGTAAAAGGTGTAGTAAATCGTCATATAGGACAGGTCATTGGTGATTCTAACCTCTGTGACTGTAATATTGGATAAATAGTTATTTTTTACATCCTTCCTCAAAATTAAGGATAGCTCTCTTAAGGCTAAGGATTCTAATCTTTGTATAGATAATCCCATTATCTTTCCTTCTCTCTCATCACAGAAGCTTCAATAATATCATATTCCTTTATATCATTGAAATTCTCTATTGTGATACCACATTCAAAGCCCTGACGAACTTCTTTAGCATCATCCTTAAAGCGCTTTAAGGATGCCATCTTTCCCTCAAAAACAACTACGCCATCTCTCAATATACGTACTAAGGAGTTTCTTTCGATTACACCATCTGTAACATAGCAGCCAGCAATCGTTCCAACCTTAGATAGCTTAAATAGGTTTCGAACCTCAGCCTGACCTGTCACAACCTCTTCAAATACAGGATCTAGCATTCCCTTCAAGGCAGCTTCTATATCATTTAAAACATTATAAATGATGTTATATAGACGAATCTCTACCCCTTTTGTGGCTGCTTCATTTCTGACAGGAGCCATAGGACGGACATTGAAGCCGATGATGATGGCCTTTGAAGCCTCAGCAAGAGACACATCAGTATCTGTGATGGTTCCAACGGTTGCTCGAATGATATTGACCTTCAAATCATCGACATTTATTTTTTCTAAAGAAGCCTTCAACGCTTCTACAGAGCCTTGAACATCTCCCTTTATAATAAGGTTTAATTCCTTAGTTGTATCAGCATCAGTGCGCTTGAATAATTCCTCTAAGGAGGTTGCCTTGCGAGCTAAGGCATCTGCATTTTTGGTACGATTTGCCCGAGCCTCTGCGGTATCTCTAGCCTTCTTCTCATCGTTGAAAACCATAAATTTATCTCCAGCAAGAGGAACAGAGTTAAGACCAGTTACAGAAACTGCAACGGATGGAGTAACAGAGGTAAATCTAGTATGACGGTCATCCTCCATCGTTCTTATTTTTCCCCATGTGTCGCCACATACGACAATATCTCCAACCTTAAGTGTTCCATTTTGAACTAGGAAAGTAGCAATAGGTCCACGTCCTTTATCTAGCTCAGCTTCAATAACAGTTCCCATCGCAAGACGCTTTGGATTCGCTTTTAGATCCTTCATTTCAGCTACTAGCTGAATCATTTCCAAAAGCTGATCCACACCTGTTCCTTTTAGAGCAGAAATTGGTACAAAAATCGTATCTCCTCCCCAAACCTCAGGAACAAGATTAAATTTCGTAAGTTCCTCCATCACACGGTCTGGATTCGCTGTCGCCTTATCCATCTTATTCACAGCTACGATGATTGGACAGCCTGCTGCCTGAGCATGAGCGATAGCCTCCTCAGTTTGAGGCATAACTCCATCATCTGCCGCAACAACCAAAATTACAATATCCGTAATTTGAGCACCTCTAGCCCTCATTTGAGTGAAGGCAGCATGCCCTGGCGTATCGATGAAGGTAATAGGAAAGCCGTTATTGATAACCTGGTAGGCACCAATATGCTGTGTAATTCCTCCTGCTTCTCCTCTTGCAACTCTAGAGGAACGTATCGTATCTAGTAAAGTCGTCTTTCCATGGTCTACATGTCCCATAATCGTTACAACAGGTGGTCTTGTCTCTAAGGAGTCAATATCATCCTCAACAATAATCTCATCAAACCTAGTAGCATCTGTAATTACCTCATCCTTAAGTTCAAAGCCGAACTCCATAGCCACCAGCTCGATGGTCTCTCTATCTACCACCTGATTCTGATTTGCCACTATACCGGTTTGCATAAGCTTCATGATAATTTGAGCATTGGTTTTCCCCATTCCAGAGGCTACATCAGAGACCGTCATCCCATCCTTATAAACTAAAATGTTATTCTCCTTTGTATCGGTCTGTTTTCTCCCTTTTCCTTGGGGAATATTTGCAGTTCGCTTATCCTGCTTATTATTCTTTTTTGCCACAAAAATCACCTTATTTCTTTAATATTTTTAAAAATTCCTTTTTTACAACTCCGATTACCTTGCGGTTGGCTTTTCCAATCGCATGAGATAAATCCTCAGAGCTGTAGGAAGTATTCACCTCAATCTGATAAAATTTTGCCTTATCAGTAATTTTTTTATATGTACTCCTTCCAGCATCCTGTGCTAAAAAGATATAACAAACATTGCCAGCCTGAATTCCAGCAATGACCATTTCTTCCCCTGTAATTAAAGCAGAGGCTCTTTGGGCAAGGCCTAAGTTATTTAATATTTTATCCATATTCTACTCTAAATATCCCAAAAGCTCCGTATAAATCTCTTCTGGAACCTCTACTTCTAGCTTTCTATCTAAAATTCTACTTTTTTTGGCAAGAAGAACAATATCCTTATCCTTTTTCAGATAAGCTCCTCGTCCATTGGCCTTTCCCTTTAAATCCACAATTACCTGCTTTTCTGGAGTTCGTACAATTCGGAAAAGATCCTTCTTTTCACAAACCTCCTTAGAAGCAACACAGGTTCTTAAAACTAATTTCTTCTCTTTCATACTTATAAACCTAATATTTGAATTAAGCCCTTCTCATAGGCAACAGAGGTTGGCATAATATCAATTTTCCAGCCACAGGACTGAACAGCCAAACGTACATTTTGACCTTGCTTCCCAATCGCTAAGGATAGATGGTCATCTGGAACAACAACCTGAGAGGTCTTAGTTTTAGGGTCTACATTCAATACCTTGGTTACAGAGGCAGGCTGTAAGGAATTTGCAATCAACTCCTCTGGGTCTTCACTCCATTTATATAGGTCAACCTTTTCTCCGCCTAAAGCATTGACAATCTCACGAATACGACTACCACCCTCTCCTACACAGGATCCGATTGCATCTACCTTTTCATCATTAGAATAAATCGCAATCTTAGTACGGTCGCCTGGGTCACGAGCAATTCCTTTAATCTCTATAATTCCACTTTTGATTTCAGGAATATAGTTTTCCATCAATCTTGTAACTAAATTTCTTTCAATTCTAGAAACAACTACCTTAGGCTCCTTGGTGGTCTGTTCTACCTTTTTGACATACACTCTCACAAAATCCCCAATCTCTAAATGGTCGTTAGGTAAAAGCTCATTTACAGGAAGTAGGGTTGTAACATTAAATCCTAGCTTTAAAGTTAGGAAACGGTCTCCAATGTTGGATACCTCAGCGTTAATCATTTCATTTTCTAAGCTCTTAAAGTATACATAAGCCTTTTCTCTTTCTAAGGTTCTTACTCCTTGCTTATATACATTTCCTGCGGAAAGAATGGTAGTTCTGCTATAATTTTTTAAATTTTCCTGCTGAATTACCAAATCTCCAACCTTATAGGAGGACTTAATTTTCTTTGCATCCTCTAACAGCATTTCTGCATACTGTGGTTCTTCCTTTTCTGGCTTTTCAGCTGTCTCTACAGCTTCCTCATCCTTATTGTAAACCGTATAAGCCTCTACAACCTGGTGAATGGAATATAAAAGAATTTCATTTTTGTCCTTCTTAAACTCCACCTTACAGGATGTATTTCCATGCTCCTTTTTAAATGCACCAATCAGTGCTCGCTCCATGCAGGCTAAAACCTCGTCTACCTCAAAGCCTCTGCTTT
The DNA here is from genome assembly GCA_900540705.1 of uncultured Mollicutes bacterium. GTDB lineage: Bacteria > Bacillota_I > Bacilli_A > Acholeplasmatales > Anaeroplasmataceae > Pelethenecus. Next base: position 20,178 of record UQGR01000015.1, on the reverse strand, counting down.
CTGCATCTTCTTCTGCTAGCTTGTAAAAATCCTTGTTAATCATTTTCTTTTCCTCCTATATTTTAACTGCTAACCTAATCAATTTAATTTCCTGATAGGGAATTTTAATCGTTTTAAATCTTCCCTTTGCGTTATATCGAATTGAAATTTCTTCCCCTTCTACTGAAACGATATGTCCCTCATAAATCATATTCGGAAGCTCTACATGTACATATGCACCAATATTTTCTAAAACCTCGTCTAGACAATTCAGCTTTTTTTCAGCTCCTGGAGAGGATACCTCTAGCATATATTCTGGCATATCCTGATCCATACTATCCAGCTCAGCGGATAAAAACTCATTACAGCTAGCCAGTTCATCTATATCTATTCCTCCTGCCTTATCGACAAGCACACGTAAAATCAAATACCCAAATTCCTTAACTAGCTCTATATCGTAAAGTCTTAAATTATTCTTTTCTAAGTAAGGGTTTAAAAGCTTTTTAATCTTAGCTATATCCAATCTATCATCCCCATTCAAATAAATAAGAGAGGTTTTAGCCTCTCTTTGTTACAATACTTATATACATACTATAGCACATTTCTTATGTAAATACAATAAAAATTTAAAAATTATTAAATAAAGATTCCTGATGGAAGGGATCAAGACGCTTATATTCGCCATTATAGTAATATTCATAGATTTTACGATACGTCTTGGCATCAATTCCCTGAATATGATAGATATCCTCAAATCGTAATACATTTTTGCGGTTATCCTCCAAAGAGGCCACCTGAATATCATCTAATCCAGCATATTTTTTTAAATCAGTCAAATCTATACTCTGGTAAGCCTCTAGCATTTGTAATTCTAAATTAGAGGCTCCTTCAATGTCAAAGCAAATATAACACTCAATAGGTAGAGGCTTTAAATACTTCTCTATCATCGGAAGAACACTCACCATTCTTAAGCCTTCCTCATCACATCCTAAAAGTGGAAAAGCAACCTCTGTAATATCAAATTCCTTATAGTGCTTTACAAAATACTTTAAAGATTTTTCTATGACCTCTAGATTGGTTGGAAATGCATAGGATTCATAGCATGCCATATTGATAATCTTTTGATTTCCTTCCGTGAACAAATAAGATTCATACAAGGCTAGACGCTTCTCCTTATACCGCAATAGATAATCAGCATACATCTTAGGAAACCGAGTGGAAAATTCTAATCCTTCCTGAAAATCCATATTTCCGGATAGATTAATCTGATTGATTAACGCAGAGCATTTTGAATTGATGCAATCACAATTTAAATACTTAATCATTTTTCCACCCTCTTTATAGTGCTATTGTATTACAACTTACAAGAAAATACAAGAGAATCCCTTGTTTTCCTCTAAATCCCTATTTCTCTACAAAATATATTCGTTATAGCTTATGACCACAGTTCTTACAATATTTAGATTCCATATCATTTTCTGTCTGACAAGCCTCACAGACCTTAGCTGCCAAAAGTGGTTTTCCACACTTCTTACAATATTTTTCATCGGCCTCTACAACATCTCCACAGTTTGGACAATAGCTGTTTTGGTCAATAAAATTAGTGGTTGCCTTGGCGATAATTATTCCTAATCCTAGCTTTAGGCAAATCACACCAATCGTTCCTACACTAAAAAAAGGAATCAAAAGAAAGAAGGGAATTAGAAATAGAAAACTAAGTCCACTTTCAAAATCATGATGCATCACATTGGAAAAAGCTAAAACCGCGAAGGCAATAAAACAGATAAAGGCTCCTAGAAAACCAACAACTATCAGTGTTATTCCAATTCGGATAAGCTTATCCTTGATTTGCTTGGCTTCTTCTGAATTGGTCGTCTGCTTCGCTTTCGCAGCTAGATTTTGAAAATAAGAAAGACCATTCATAATCTAACCCTTTAACCCTTGCGTTTGCCGCTCCATATTTTCTACAACTATATCATGTATTTCTCCTAATGAGGCTCCATATTCCAAGACCTTCCAAGGTGTATTTGTATGGAAATGAATCTTAATAAGCTCTTCATCTCCTACTGCCAAAAGGCAATCTCCTTTAATATTTTTTGTGATATATTCTGTAATTTCATCTTCATTTAAGTCAGTACCAGCAATTAAAAGCTGGGTATCAAATTTATATTCTAGCATATGTATATCCCCATCCTTACCTTAAATCTTCTACCTCTATTATAAATCTTACCAATCAATACTGCAAGAAAAAAATCTTGAGGGTAATCTTTATTCATCTAAATGACATAGATTAATATTCCCATAATTGCCCCTAAGCATATCACAGCAATTGGCTGAAGCTTTTTCTTGGTTAGCTTTAAATATAAAAAATAAAAGCCCAAAAGTAGTCCCGTAATAAGGAAAGCCTGCCAAGTAAAAGCAATTGGCTCATTTAATGAAAAGGTTGATAAAATATTTGTAGATATAATCTTAATGCACATCGCAAATAAGAGACCTAAAACCACAGGCTTAATCCCTTGAATTACAGCCTTTACATAAGGATTTTTAGAAAATCTTTTAAAAAAGCTGGCAATAATTAATATGATAAAAAAGGATGGCAATACTACTCCTACTGTAGAGCATAATGCTCCTAAAAACCCTGCCTTGGAGTTGCCGATGAAGGTTGCAACATTGATAGCAATGGGGCCTGGGGTTGACTCGGCAATGCCTATGAACTGATAAAGCTCTCCAGAGGTAAGCCAGGCATGCTTCTGAACGACCTCCTGTTCAATCATCGGCATCATACCCATACCACCACCAAAGGAGAAAAGACCAATGATGAAAAAAGTAAAAAATAATTCTAAATAAATGCTCATTCTTCTTTCCTCTCTTCCCTACCTCTATGCTTTAAAACATAGGAAATGAGACCAATGGTCGCTCCGATTAAAATCAAATAAATCGTAGAAAAATCTATGCTAAAAAATAAAATGCAGACTGTAGACACTAAAGCCAGAAAAAACATAATGATACTCTCTATTCTTTTAGGTAAAGTTTTTAACAGAGAGATTCCAGACAATAAAATTAAAATACCAACTGCACAGTTGATTCCTAGAAACGCATGCTTGACTACCTCATATTCCATAACCTGGTCTAACACAAGAGAAATTAATAAAATGATGACGAAGGAGGGAAACACAACACCAATGGTTGCCAAAATTGACCCCAGAATTCCTCCTATTTTATTGCCAACATAGGTAGCCATATTGATGGCTAAAGGTCCTGGAGTTGATTCAGATATGGCAATCATATCTACTAGTTCCTCTTTATCTATCCAAGCTCTCTTGATGGAAAATTCCCGCTCAATTAAGGAAATCATCGCTAAACCACCGCCAAAGGTAAATAAACCAATTTTAAAAAATATCAAAAATAAAGATAAACTCTCTTTAATTCTCTTCATATTCCTATCAATCCTCTACTGAAATTAAAAATACTTTTTTCTTAAATGCCCCATTCTTTAAAGCCTTCTTCCTTCTGATTTCTTCAAATTCCTTTAAAGAATAGCCTTTAGCTTCTACAAGTGCAAGAAGGACCTCCTCTATATCCGCTAGCTCCTCTATAGCCTGACTCTCTTTAAATTCTTCATATTCTTCTTGAAGCTTTATACAAAGAGCAGGTAGGTATTCTTTTTCTTCTAATGTCCGATAGGTACAGGCTTTATTCTCCTTTTCAATGATTTGAACTATATTATCCCGAACTAACTTATTATATATCTTTCTCATTTCCTCATCCCCTATAGCTTAAAGTATTCCTTAATTTGCTTGGCCGTTTGTGTAGCCTCTAAATGGGTTGTATCCATCTTGATATAATTCTTAAACGGAACCTCTCCTGCAAAGCTTTCTAATCGGTACTTAGCATCATCCTGTAAAAGACGCTCTGTAGAGGCCTGGATATCCTGTTTAGACTTTTTATGCTGTAATCGATTAGGTGTCCTATTTCGCCTTAAGCGTTCTTCTACATCCGCTACTAGCTCTACATAATATACCTCATTGCCTTGGGTTTCAAAAATATCAGTGAGCGTCTTTAAATAATCCCAATCCTCCTGTAGGTTAAAGGCCATCATAAAGGTAAAAATCAATCCCTCTAAGTCAGATTTGACAAACTCCTCAAAGATGACTTTTCTAAGTCTAGCTACCACATTTGATCTATAATCTCCAAAAATTTCAATTACAGGCTCTATGGTCATATGGTTATGAAACAATTTTAATCCTGTAATTTTCATTAGCTCCTGTCCAACTGTCATTTTTCCAACTGCGGCATTTCCGATAAGTACAACTAGCTTTGGCATTTCATTTCCTCCTATTAGAGTATATTTGATTTATTATAGCATAAATCAGACAAAAAGGATAGCATTAGCTATCCTCATTTTCAAAAAGCTCATTACATTTTTCTAAAATATGATAAGCTTTAAAATACTGTTCTTCTAAAGGAATCCAGCAGGTAAAAAAGGCTTCCTTGTTCTCTGGATTTCTAAGACCTATTCTCCTAACCTGTGTCTCCTTACTGACAGAGACAAATAAAGCATAATCATAGTATTTTCCTAAGGTAGGATGAAGAGCATATGCACCTTCAATTAAAATTACTTTTTTAAAGGGCAAATCAATCTTTTTAGAAAATTCTTGTACCCTACAGTCAAATCGATGGTAGGAGATTGACTGAGATAACTGATTGAGCACTTCTTCTTTTAATCTAGAAAAGTCGATATTGCCTCCAATGATTTTTAAATTTTGTTTCTCTTTTGGCAGAAAGAAATCATCGATATGAATCACATTTGCAGAAAGAGCTTTTTGTAGCTTAAGGGCAATCGTCGTTTTTCCTGAGGCAGCCCTGCCATCTATCGCAACCACAAAATACGCTTTGTCCTTAGCTAGATTTTTAAGGCGCTGGATGAGCTGTTCCATCTTCCTCACCTATGTCCTGAAAATTCATATATTTATCTAAAAGTTTAGCTCGATAAAGCATTAAAATTAAGGCAGGAATCAAAACTAACTGCAAGATAATTCCTGGCCAGGCCGTTAGAAAGGCACCTGATAAAAAAGCCATCCAGGTAAAGCTCGTATTCGGAAATAATCCACATAGAGCCCTCGTAATTCCCCATATTACTCTACCAATTAGCATTGCGGCTACTAGAGAAATATAGATATTGGCGATATCGGGCAGCTTCGTCTTTTTCTGTAAAATTCTAAAAGATAGTCCGCTGATGAGCCCATAGGCTGCCAATTCAAACACCATACCTAAAGCAATCGGATACAAAGGGGGCATTCCAAACATCAGGGAACGGGTAATCGGAATGATTGCTCCGATAAAAGCCCCATACCATGGTCCAAGAACAAATCCAGCGACCAATACTGGAATATGCATTGGACATAGCATATTTCCAATTTCTGGAATCTGTCCTGTGATAAAAGGCAAGAGCCAGCCTAGAGCTACAAACATAGCACTCAGGCAAAGCTTGTTCACCTGGATACTACGCTTGCTCACAATCGATATCCACCAGCTCGTAGTCTCTTGAGCCAAAGTCGAGCTTCGCTGATGCCTCCAGTGTATGCAGTCCATTCTGGCGTTCAACTCGGGCAACAAAATGATCTCGTCCCTTATCCTTTGAGGCATAAATCATATCAATACAAGCTTGGTCAATTGCTAAAGGGTCTAGGGAAATCATCATACCGATATCCTTCATACAAGGATCCTCTGCAACCGCACAGCAGTCACAATCCACAGAGAGGTTAACAAGCATATTGATATAGACAATCTGTCCCTTAAAGAACTCTACCACTGAGGATGCTGCATCTGCCATAGACTCTAAAAACTTGTCTTGGGGAGCCACATTATCCCAAAGAGTATACTGATCCTTAGTCTTACCAGCAGAATGAATGTACGCCTTCCCAGCACTTGAAGCACAGCCAATGCTCAATTGTTTTATGGCACCACCAAAGCCTCCCATTGGATGGCCCTTGAAATGGGATAAGACAAGCATAGAATCATATTTTTTAATATCTGCACCCAAATAATTCTTTTGAATGGCCTGACCATTAGGAATGGCAACCTCTAAATCCTCTTTCGCGTCTAAAATATCTACTCTAAAATATTTTGTCCAGCCATGGTCCTTCATTAATTCTAGATGTTTATCTGTCGTATTTCTTGCTCCATCATAGGCTGTATTACATTCAACAACCGTTCCGCCTACCAGTTCAATGATAGGTCGAACAAATTCAGGACGAACAAAGTTCTGATTCCCCTTTTCTCCAGAATGTAGCTTTACTGCAACCTTTCCTTCAAGAGTATAGCCTAATTTTTTATACAATAAGACAAGTCCCTCTGCATCAGTTCTCTTCGTAAAATATACCTTTGATTTCATATGATTTCCTCCTCTTCTTTTTTCCTATTTTATCATACTTTTTTTATTTTGTCATTTTTTTCCAGTCTTTAGGATAGATGAGCGTCTTCTCATCTATTCCCTCTAAGGTGAGAAGCTCTACCTTATGCTCAAGTCCTCCAGCATAGCCTGTAAGTGCATAATTGGCTCCTAAAACTCGGTGACAGGGGATAAGGATCCCAATTGGATTCCAGCCCACTGCCCCTCCAACCGCCTGGGAAGACATTCGTTTCAAGCCCCATTCCTTAGCAATCTGCTCCGCAATGCTCTTGTAGGTGGTCGTTTTGCCATAAGGAATTGTGGCTAAAATTTCCAATACTCTTTTGCGGAAGGGCGTACTTTTTTCTATTTTGTAGCTAGGCATAAAATCTGGTTCTTTTCCAGCAAAGTAAAGGTCTAACCACTGAACCGTCTGCCTAAAAATGGGGAGGTCTATAAATGGAAGCTCTCTCTCTACTTCCATTAAAAAATGAACTCCTGTTAAGTATGTCCCATCACTCCTTAAAAGGAGGGGGCCTATCTTAGAATGATAAATCATTTCAAGCATCTTTCCTCACCTCTTTTTCTAACAAATTCATAAATCAGCATTTTATATTCTTCTATGCACTCATCAAATAATGCCTCATCAATCCAAGCAAAAGGAATAGCTTCCTTTTCCTTAAACAGCATTAAAACTTGGCTCTGAAGCTTCTTTAACAGAGAAGCAAGCTTAAGATTTCCTAATAGCTCCATCATTGCTAAAAGGTCTATCACAAACGCTCGAAATAAAAAATCTCTTTGTTTTAACAGCTCTTCTTTGGGATGGGAAGTTCTACAAAAGCTTTTGAATTTTTGTCGGTACTCCTCTAAGGTAGAAATGGAGTCTAAAAAGGAATCTACCTTACTATCTATTTCTCCTTGTTCAAGATATCCTATTGTAACTATAGGCTCTACTCTGGTTTTTAATGTGTCTAAGGATATGATCCTCTGATCATCCTGTCCATCTCCCTTACGGTGGGGATTTAGAAAAACTAAATTTTGATTTTGTTGACCTAAAAAAATAACGGCATGCTTACCCTCCTGAGCCTTAATTCCTAAAATGGAATACGGATGAGATTTTAGAAAGGATAGCAAATTCTCCCTTTCTACCTGTTCTTCCTTAAAGAAATATCCAAAGGATTGAAGAAAACTGGAAAAGTAGGCTCCGCCCTGATTCATTGCACCTGCATAAAACCCTGCTTCCTCAGTATAAGTAAAAATATAGGGTAGTCCTATTTCTAAGGCAATATCTCTATCCTCATAGGAAACCTCCTTTGGTTCTATTTTGAGGAGCTCCAATAAATTTGCCAGTGCACAATAACTACAGCTAGAGGTAAATGTCATATATTTCATACTTTATCCTCCTCTTTATTCTTTTATTTTAGCATGAAAAAAGTTAAGTTTCTAGAAAAAAATGCCCTCTTCATTTAAAAGAGGACAATTCATAACTAACTTTATTTTATTTTTCTTGGAGGGATGCTATTTTTTCCTTCAGTTCATCCACCTCAGCTCCAAATTTAATATCCCATTCCTGATGAAGAAGCTCTAGCTCCTCCTGATAGGTTAATACAGCTTCTTTTATTTTTCCTAAGCGAATGTAGCATAATGCCTTTGCCTGGTGGAAATCAGTATATCTAGGCTTTTCCATTGCCTCAAAAGCTTGGTTCCAAAGCGGTATAGCATCTTCGTATTGCTCATTTGCTGAGAAGGTATTCGCTATACTGAATAATATCCGCCAATCTTTAGGATACGCCTTCACTAAATCCAGGTATTTTGATTTCACTGCAGAAAAGCCACTTTGTTTTTCTTCTATTAAAAGCGCATAGAAAGAATTTAAGGAATTTGAATTTTCTATTTTTGATATCCTTAATACCTCTTTTGCCTCTTGAAAGCGGCCATCATCTATTAAATTATCTAGTAAATAAAAGTATACTTTTTGATTCGCTTTATTACTTCTAAGAATCTGATAATAGAGTTCAATCAGCTCATGATGGTTCGCTACGCTCCAATCATAGATTTTTCCCCTAGAGGCATTGTTGATTATATTGATATCTTCCTTATTGTTCGGGCTGAGCTCTAAGGCTCTTTTCCCGTATTCTACAGCCTTTCTATCTAAGCCAGAGGCCTGAAAGTGGTATAAATCTCCTAATAAAGAAATCGCATCATGATTTTTTGGATTTTCTTTTATCTCATTTAATAAAAATTCCTCTGAAAACATGAACTCTTGATTCGTTAGAAAACGCTGAAATTCAAGCATATTCATTATTTTATTATACATATTTTCCTTTGTATAATCTAAAAGCTCATCTATACTCACCCCAAAAATAGCTGCAATGTGGGGGAGAAGCTGAATATCAGGAAGGGTTGCCTCACTCTCCCACTTTGAAACTGCTTGACTTGTAATATTTAATTGATTTGCCAGATCGAATTGAGATAAGCCCTTCGCCTTTCTTAGATCCTTTACTTTCTTTCCAAAACTCATTTCCATTCCTACCTTACTTTTATTCTGTCATGACATATTTATTATATGCTGTTTATTTGTGCCTGTAAATTGAATATTAGTTGTAAAAATGTAACTGTTGTTTGGATTTTAATGTATTTTAGATAAAAATTCCTTTAACCGTTCATGCTGGGGATTCTGAAAAATTTGTTCTGGAGTTCCCTCTTCTAAAATCTTTTGGTCGCAAACAAATAAAACTCGAGTTGCAATCTCCCTTGCAAAGGCCATCTCATGGGTTACAATACAGATGGTCATCCCCGATTTTGCAAGCTCACGAATCACCTGTAAAACCTCCTGTACCATTTCAGGATCTAATGCGCTGGTCGGTTCATCAAACAGCATCAGCTCTGGATTCATCATCAAACTCCGAACAATGGCGATTCTCTGTTTCTGCCCACCAGAAAGGGAATCTGGATAAGCATCCATTTTTTCAGTTAAATGCACCTTTTCTAGCAGCTCCTTCGCTTGACGAGTTGCCTCCTCCTTCGTGCATTTTTTCAAATATACTGGGGCCAAAATCAGATTTTGAAGGACAGTTAGGTGAGGAAATAGCTCAAACTGCTGAAATACCATACCAATACGCTCTCGAATATGGTTTAAATTCCTTTCTGTGATTAGCTCCTGCTGGAAAAAGATTTCGCCCTTAGAGGGTGGAACTAGGAAGTTTAGAGAACGAATTAGCGTAGACTTGCCACTCCCAGAGGGGCCAATGATACAAATGATTTCTCCTTGCTTGATTTCTAAACTTACATCATCTAAAATGATATTCCCCTGATAGGCAACAGAAATATGATTAGCTTTTAGCATGCTTCACTAGCTTCCTTTCTATTTGTTTTAACCCAATGGTGATGAGTAATACAATTATGAAATAAACAGCTCCCATAACAAGATATACGGTCTTAAAATCATAGGTAGCAGTAGCAATCTTCCTAAAGGCAAGTGTTAAATCAATTGCCCCAATAAACCCAGCAACTGACGTCTCCTTAATTAGAGTTATAAATTCATTGCCAAGGCTTGGCAAAGCATTCTTAATTGCCTGAGGAAAAATGATTTTACGCATTACAGTACCATAGGAAAGTCCTAAGCTTCTTCCTGCCTCCATTTGTCCCTTAGGTACTGCTTGGATTCCACCTCTTAATATCTCTGAGACATAGGCTCCTGAATTTAGTCCAAAGGCCAGCATCGCGATATAAATTGGATCTCCACTAAAGAAGGCAAACAAAACAAAATAAATGATGAGGAGCTGAACTGTGGCTGGAGTTCCCCTAAAAATACTAACGTATACTTTAGAGAGCTTTTTTAAAATTAAAATAAAGACATTTTGACTTTGAGAGCCCTCTATACAGCAGACTATAGCTCCTAAGAATAGCCCCATTATAAATGCCACAATCGTAATCAGAAATGTATTTAAAAGTCCCTTTAATAGCTCTAAATAATTATCACCCTTCACAAAGTTATTTTGGAGGCTTGAAATTAGGCTATCTCTAAAAACTATGCTCAAGGTAAGCAATAGAATTCCTGTGATTCCAAGCATTACCAGGGTGACAATTTTATCCTTTTTATTCTGCTTGACCATAATACTCATTTACGATTGCCTCAAACGTTCCATCCTGCTTACATTTTGCAATAAATGTATTCAAAGATGCAACGAGGCTCTCATTTCCCTTCGCTACCGCAATAGCATATTCCTCTTCCGTTAAAACTACATCTAAGGTTTGTACGCCTGTTACCTTCTTACAATACAATTTGGCAGGGGCCTCATCAATGATTACGGCATCAATCTGTCCATTGGCCAAAGCATTGACAGCTAGAGCTCCATTATCGTAAGGAATGCAGGTGGTATCTGCAATTCCTTCAAATTCCCAATCCGCATCACCTTCAATATAATACTGACCTGTAGTACCTCTTTGACAGCCAATCTTCGCATGAGCATCTGTTAAAGCATTTAAAATATCCTCCTCTGTAGTCAGTGAGGAATAGGTGCTCTCTGTACGAACAATTACGACCTGACTTGCTGTATAGTAGCTGTCTGTAAAGGATAAGGTTTGTTCTCTTTTTGAATTCTTAGTTATACCAGCAATGGCCATATCTGCCTTATTTGTAGATACAGAAAGTAAGGCTGCATCAAAATCCATATCCTGTATATCGATGCTCACCTCTAAGGAGGTTGCATAGGCTTTCGCTAAGTCAATATCAATTCCTATAAATTCTGAGCCCTCCTTGAATTCGAAGGGAGCAAACTCTGCGTTGGTTGCTACAACAAGCTTCCCCTTATTTTGAATATCCTCCACAGTGTTAAAATGGGAGGAGCATCCTGCTAATAGGAATAACCCTCCTAAAGTGAATGCTGCACATGCTTTTTTCAGTTTCATAATTCTGTCTCCTTTCAATTTTTCTTAATAGAAACCTGATCTGGAAACAAAAAAAGTCCCCAGACTTTGCATATAAAGTCTAAGGACGTATGATTCTATACGTGGTGCCACCTTAGTTCATTACTACCTCACGATAGTAAAACTCTATAGGTTCTATCAAACCTAGACGCTATCACGGGCGAACCCGGCATACCCTACTATATCTTTCAGGCTGCAGCTCCAAGACGCGTTCCCTAAAATTTGAAATATCATCCTTCCACCAAACTGATGATTCGCTAGATTCCTCCAAATAGGTACTATTTCTCTTCAACGCTATGTTCTCTATTATAATTATTTTTTTTCTTTTGTAAAGTACTTTTTTTCAATTTTAAAAATTTTGTCATTTTTTAATAAAATAATATCTATGCTTTTATGAGACCTTTAAATACTTCATTTATTTATTATTTATCAATTTAGAAAAAGAATTTGCATTTAATATAGTTCCTGAAAGGAATTTTCCCTTATAGAAATTTGCCCAATTTTGAAACACACAAGGAGTAGTCTTTGCCGATGCTAAGGAATCAATTTTGACAAAGTTTAGAGGGATATTCATCTTCTGCGCATATTCTGTAAGCTCTGTAACCTCATACTCTACATATGGACATCCTGGACTATAATATATCGTAAAGTCTTGAGATTCTATACACATCTGTCTTACATTAGGCATAAATTTTGGACTCTCTGCTTGGTCAAAGGATAATGCCAATAGCTGATAGTCTTCTACTTCATCCACTACCTTAAAACCAAAATGTTCAAAAAATTTTTTATCACCTAAAAAAGGCTTCTTCTTTTTAGAAACTAACGTACAAAGTCCACTTTTGTTTTTTTCCTTTGCATCCTTTATAGCATACTCTAATAGCTCTTTAGCAATCCCCTTTCCCTTGAAACTACCTGCTACCCATAAACAATAAATATATTCAAAATTTTTCCCATTCACTGGAACCCAGGCTGTTTCTATTGGCTCATACTGAATGAAAACTTTTCCTCTCTCATTTAGCTTACGAAAAACAAAGCCATCCTTAAGCTTTTCTCTCATCCATTCCTTTTTCTTTAAAACACCATTTTGATGCTTAGGGTCTCCTATCGCACAACAGATATGCTCCTTATCAATATTCTCTTCTGTAAGATTTATATACTCTAACACTTCACTCAACTCCTCTAAATACATTTTACCTCATTTTTTTATAAGTCACTAAATTCAATTGCATTAACTATTCTTAAAATTTAAAGAAACGTTTTATGATTTCCACTTACTTACTTCCAAAAACAATTTATAAGTTGAATTCTATAAAGTGCACAACTGAGGTATCCCAATATTTTTTATAAATCCGATCTTCATTCCCATCAAGATTCAGCTGATACATCCGAAAGGTAACCAAAAAGTTTTTTGGCTGCCACTGTTCTTCATAAGAATATTGGTAGCTCATTCCTACATTCTGCATAACTCCGCCACTTCTAGGGTTGTTTCTATCATGCGTTGCTGTAATATATGGTAGCTCATCTTTTTTCACTTGTTCTATAACAGCCTTCGCTGCTTCTGTAACAATCCCTAGATGCCAAAATTCCTTGCGAAGTCCATATCCGAAATCATGAGGTTCTTCCATATCCACTTTTATATATCCGATAGGAAAATTATCCTCTTTAAGGCAAATCGCATAAGCATATGCTTGTGGCTGAGCATATTTTTCCTCATAAAGTGAGATGGTTTCTTCCATACTTTTTACTGGATACCAGGGTAAAAATTTATTAACTTCCTCATCTTGAAGTATAAGAAAGAGTGCTTCCATATCCTGTTCTGTAAATTTTCTTAAAATCAAGCGTCTTGTTTCTAATATGGGTGCAGTCATCTTCCTTCCTCCATAGCCTGTAAACTATTCTTTTTTACTTTCAAAATATATCCTTGTAATTCTAATTTTTTACCAGAGGTGGTAGTTATCATTTCAAAGTCTTGTTCCACAATATCATAATTATTTTTTAATTTATGAAGAAGCTTTATGCTTGATTTATTTCGAATATCCAATTCATAAAAAAAATTATACTTATCAAATGTGACACGGACATAGTCTAGTACTGCACATAGAGCCTCGTATGCATAGCCTTTTTTCTGTTCTGAAGCTTTTATCCAGATTCCCAATTCTGGGCATGACTCAGTAAGGCCGTGAACTTCAACACTTCCTAAAAATTTTCCATTTTTCGAAAGAATAGAAAAAAGTAATGTTTGACCTTGCTTCATTTCTTTCATAAAATTTTGAAGCATATTTCTTGCATCATTAATATTTGCAAAGGGATCTGGCCACATGTATTTTGTTATGTCCTCATTAAAACCCACATAATAGTCATTCAGAAACTCTATGTCAAAGGGCACGATATCTAATCTAAAGGTTTTTATCATTACTGCTTTTCCTCCAAAAACTTATAGTTAAATAGATTATACATTAATATGCTATACCATTCAATAAATCATATTGAACTTGTATAAAGTAATTCAGCACCTTACCTTTCATCTTCTAATTTCAATTACAGATTGATTTTTTCTTTATATTTATCAAGTAACCGAATTATTTTTATATTTTCTACGATTCTATCATTCATCTTTTGATTGTATTTATGTCTTTCTATTTTCAAAATTTTATTTTCTTCTACTAAGCTTTTAAAATGCTCAATAAAATATGGTGTTTCTTCATCACTCCCATAAATACAAATAAAATGTAGCTTTGTTAAAAATGCATCCCAATTATTTTCATTTTTTGAAAAATAATCTTGCATTCTCTCTAATAATACAAAAAATAATGACGATGGATTACCACAATACATTGGAACCAAAAAAATTACAGTTTTATAATACTGAATCGAATCAAAAAGATTGTACAAATCGTCATCTCTATATTTACACGCTGAACTAAAGCATTCATAATTACATTTTGAACAAGGATTATAAAATAAGTCCTTAAAACGCACAAGGGTATCGTTATCTTTCATTAAGTACTTTGCAATATCAGAACAATTTCCATAATCCCGTGCACTGAACGAAACAAATAAATTATAATTAGGCATATTGGGAATAAATGAGATACCTTTCTTCTTATCAAACAATTCATCTATTTCCACTTCATATTTATTTAATAAAAGTAATAATTTTTCATAACTTATTTCGTTGATTCCTTTTTCTATTTTATTGATTGTTGATCTAGAAGTATATCCTAATTCTTTGGCAAAAGCTTCCTGACTTAATCCATTTTTAGTTCGTATTTCCTTTATTTTTTCCCCAAGCTTATTCATTAGATATCCTCTTTACCTCTCTTATATTATTTCTATTAAACAAATCTTTTTGATGATTGGCTTCCCTATTTAATATAATTAATCTTTTATTTTGAGGCACTCCATCCGTTATAAGTAATGAATTATGATATTCAAGATTTGATAAAATAGCAAGTTCAACTGTAGAAGCATAGTCTCTAATATTTCCAGTCTTTTCAGGATTGGCATCACGCCATTCCTTTGCCTTCATTCCGAATAAAGCAACATTTAGTAGATCAGCCTCGCTTGCATAGACAAAGTTTATTTGTTCAGGATTTAAACTCACTAGAATCAATTTCTTTTGAATAGCGTCTGTATGAATTAAATAATTAAGCTTAGATTGCATTCGTTTGCCCCGCCACTCAAGTTGTTCTGATTCTTGAACTTTAAGTCTTTGAAATTCTTTTATTATATATAATTTAACCTCCGCAGATATCCAAGATGCAAACTCTAAAGCGATATCTTTATGAGCATATGTTCCTCCATTTTTTGTTGCTTTTGTTCTAATCCCAATCGCATTAAATTCATTAACCCATCTAGTAGGAGACATTGTAAATGAATTTTTTCCGCTTTCGTATAATAGGGGGTCGAATTCGATTCCCCTAAATTTATCGTTGTTTAATTTTTCCCAAAGTCCTAAGTATTCCAAAGTTGTTCTTGTTCGAAGCCAATTCTTAACTACATCTTTTGGCTCCTTTGGATTTTTTATCCTCGCTATATCGGTTAAACTAATGTAGTCGTTATCTCCAAAACCTGTAATGCTAATTTCCTTATCTTTAACTATTATACTTTTCATTTTATTTCCCCCCCTCATAAACAATATTATTATAGCATTTCGTAGATTTTAAATCAACTTATTTTCTAATTTTTATTAAACTTATTTAATTCATATGAGAAAGGCCCAGATTAGTAATAATCACTCATATTCTTCTTATTATAGTATAGCCTTAAAAGACTTTAAACAAAAAAAGTCTTGAAATAATGTCCTAATTATTTCAAGACCGATTATACAATATCTATTTTTATATAATTTGCGTGCGCTAATCTCAAAATAAACATAGTATATGATTTATTATATTTCTAATCCTCATTGAATATTAATGTCTCAGGATGTGAAAATTGAAATTTAATCCTCTTATTTGGATGAATTAAAAGATTTAAAATGCTTTGTTCTTCCGTATTCATACTTGTTTTTATTGTTAATTTTCTATAGGCTTTAAATCCACATTTTTCTTGTACTCTTTTTGATTTAAAATTAAAATTATAATATCCGCATATTAAAAAATCCAACTCACATTCATAGAATAAAAAATCAATAATCGCTTTGGTTGCTTCTGTAGCAATGCCTTTTCCCCAGTAATCTCTACTCAATACATAGCCAATTTCTCTACCTTTATAACCATCAAATTCAGTCAATTTTTCTTCCATTCCATATTTTTCAACCCCAATAGATCCAATGACTTTCTCATTTTCCTTTAAACAGATGGCAAATACTTTATCTTCATCAATAAACATATTTAGAATTTTTTGAGACTCTTCTTTATTTTTATGATGAGACCATCCTGCCATTTCACCAACACCATCAACTGACGCATATTCATATAAATCAGACAAATCCGTTTGTTTAAAAGGGCGTAATATAAGTCTATTTGTCTCAATAATTTTTCCTTTGATATTAAAAATAGCATTCACGATATAACTCCTCCTAATTTGTATTATAAAATTTGTTTAAGCTTATATTAAAAAATCTAATACTTATGTATTAGAATCATGGTTCTTAATGTGAAAGGTAAGTATTGTTAATACAATGCACCATCTTTAGATAAAGGTGCACCCTCTGAACCTATATTTATGGTATATACACTTAGTGACATGTGACTGGCGTGACAGATGTGACAAAAAGAATAGAGGCTCGAAATGAGCCCCTAATTCAATATTTGCAATAATTTCTTTTTAAGATGATTAAAAGACTTAGTACATTTTTCAACTAACTTTGTTTTTCCTTCAAGTGGATCAATTTTAACTGATGATAAGTTGTTATGAACAAAATTGTTACATAGCCTATACCATTGATAGTATTCATCTAACTGTGCAGCTTTGCATACTGTTTTCATTGTATACTTAAAGTCTTCATCAGATGTATCAGCTACATTTTCTAGATAACCATATTCTAGGAATCCGTCAGGTTTTCCCATTACATAGTTTTTGATTTCATCCTTCTTTTCACCACAAGCTTTATAACCAATGTAAGAATCATGAACCATATATTTTTTGACCACTGTTCTATTTTCATATACGCTCATCATTATGGAATATGTCTCAATATACTTTCTAAAGATTGTATAAGAATCTTCTATACTATCAATTTCTAATAATGCTCCAATAGATTTCATATTTACAACAAGACGCTCATATTGTTTTAAAAAAATCAGTACGTAGAACTTATCCCCATAATATGAAACTAATTTTTTAATTGATTCTTTTGAATTAAGTGTCTCCTGGAATTGTTTCATTTCAACAATAAGTTTTTGCATCATTCATAATCCTCCTTTGAGCCAAGAATAATATTATTTGCTTCTTTAGCTCCAGATAAGTACAAAATTAAGCAGTAAGCATCTTCCCACATCCTATATAATTCTGCAGGTTTATTCTTATATGTCATTCTATACTTTGTTTCCATTCTAGGCTTTTGAAATCTATCAGGCCATATATCTAATGCATTTTGATAGTTCTTATTAAATAGTTTTATATATGAAATAATTTCATGAGCAAGTCTACCATCAGGTCTTAACTCTTCAAATAAAGGCTCGTCACGTACATATAGATATGAAATTAACAACTCAACACAAAAGCGCATAAGATAAGATAATTCTTTAGGATTATATTGTTTATCTCTAGTTTCAAATTCAAATGAATAAATAGAAATTTCTTTCATTACAGCTGTAATAATTTCTAAGACTTTATAAACATATGGCTTATTATAATTACAAAGTTTTTTAAAGAATAAGTGATCCATTTGAGTCGCAGATGTCAATCTATCTAAATATGTTTTAAGCCTTAAATTATGAAGCAAATCTCCAAGTTTATAATCGATAATCAAATTATCATATGCTTCACTAATAACTTCATAATCATCAATATGTGAAACCAAATACCTTCCAAAACATGTTTCTGGGAAAATAAATTTCTTTTCAACCAAAAGCGTCCTATCAAATGTTAATTGGATCCTATCCTGTTCAAGAAACATAAGTGTTGATTCGATTCTATTTCTTTCATCTGTATTCTCGTCGGTCTTTTTATATCCAATTCTTGCACCATTATATAAATCGGTTAATGCATATGGTACCTTTGAATTAAGAATTATTTCGTGAACATCAGAAATAGTAGGATAATCAGCAGCTAACATTTTTTGGAAATCATTAGCCATTCTATTTAGTTTTTTTAATACTTCCTGTTTATTAATTTTATTCTTATTATAATCAGAGTAAACAAAATCTATATCACGTACGCTTTTTATAATATATCCTACAATTTTATCTTGTTCCTCCAAAGTGTAGTCCATATCCTTTATATTTGGTAATTCCTTCAAATAATCAATTGTATGGTTTTCTTCCCAATCAACAACTATTTTTTTGAAAGGAGCAATTTCTTTGTTAACAGGTAAAAATGTTAAAATATAACTATTATCATTTCCGTAACTATAATTTAATTTTAAGTATACTTCTACATCTTCTTTTAACGGAAAAGCAGGATTTTTTATTACTGCATCAAATGATTTATTTTGTTCGCCAACAAATGATTTTATTAATGGAAGAATATAGTCAGGTTTGCCAGCTTTCAAAACAAATTTTTCATCAAGCAACCAAGAATCAGATTTACCAATAATATTTTCACATTCTCTATTCTCTACTAATTTTAAATAATCATAATAACCATTTTTAATTATTTCTAAACTCAAATCAGGCAAGCATTCATACCAAGCAATTTGATGATTTTGGACACGTTCTCGAATGATACTTGCTCCTTTTATTAGTTCTTTATTGTTAATAGCGTTATCAATGCTACTAGAGTCAATGTAATCAGGGATGACTATTAATAACTTTTTATCTTTAAATTCTTCTCTAATATCATCAACTACTTTTACAAAGTCGTTCAAACATTCTTCATATATATCTTTATCAAATTCAATTCTAATATACTCATGAGATGATTCATCACCTTCCGCCATAATTATTGAGCCTTTTCTATCTATTAAAAGTTTTGACAAAGAGCCAGATGTAAGGCAATCATTGATTACATCATCAGACAATTGAATATCATTATCTTCAGAATAAAGATTTAAATAATCTAACAAGAAATTTTTCTCTGAGTACTTCAAAAGATTTAAAGGCCAAGAGACAACACCTTTATGAACATATAAATCTTTTTTTCTTCCAAGTGCAGTTGCATATACTTCTTTTCCTGTCAAATCAACTACTAAATCCGGATAATAACCATTTATGGACTCTGCACTCAATATTGATCTCCAAACGGGATAACTATTCGGAAAATTTATTGAATAATTATTTCTTAAACTTTTTGAACTAAATTCATCAAAAGAATCCTTTATATCATAAATCAACAAAGAATCAGAATCTTTTTTATAATGCTTTCTATAGTTTTGAAGAAGCTCATTATACTTATTTGCATCACCATAAGTATCAATATAAACATTATCATCGTTAACAAAATATAAAGAATTCAAAACTTCAAATGAATTGTTTCCATCATAAATTATATGTGGCATAATTCTATCATTATTTGAAGATAAATGATTGTTATAGGCATTAATTGAAGACTCTTCAAAAGTAAATGATTGGATAGAATATTCACGATTAAAATCCAATTCTATTGATAATTCTTTGCTAATGTTTGTATAAAATCTTTTAATCCTAATAAATCTGCATTGATTTTATACTCTTCGTCATCGATAAAAGCAGTAAAAAAAATCCCTCTGTTATCGATAGAATCTGCATCTGCTTGATATTCAATAGTGTGTATTTCAGATAATTCTTCATCTAATTCAAATTGCCCTTCTACAAGACGATACTTGTTAATGTATATATTATAGTTTCCGTCATAATCAAAATTAATCTCTTCTATAATGTCACCATTCATCCTGTACAATAAGTAATTTGAGTTAATATCTTTAATGATGCAATTCTTATCAATAAACTGATATTTAGATGATGACATAATGGCTAGTTCAAAACACTTAACAACCATA
Organism: uncultured Mollicutes bacterium; assembly: GCA_900540705.1. Classification (GTDB taxonomy): domain Bacteria; phylum Bacillota_I; class Bacilli_A; order Acholeplasmatales; family Anaeroplasmataceae; genus Pelethenecus. Next base: position 295 of record UQGR01000015.1, on the reverse strand, counting down.
TTGAAGTAATCACCAATTTCAAACGAATCAAAATCATCTTTCTTCAATGATTGATTTGAATTCCAAATACTAGAATAATCAACATTACCAATTAAAGTATTGTTAGGAGTAGCGTGTTCCTTTCTTTGAACTTCTTCGAACTCTTCTTTTAAGAATGAACTTACTTTATTTAAAAACTTACCAGCATCATCAAATTGTTTTTTATAATCATCAATGTTTCCGAAAATATTAGAGCATTTGTTTATTAATTCCTTTTTATCATTAAAGTAATCTTTTATTTTTAATAAATATGAAA
>UQGR01000014.1 GCA_900540705.1 uncultured Mollicutes bacterium | reverse complement strand
AAAAAAGAAAAAGAAGAAAAATAAATAAAAAATATATTTATAAAAAAATCTTCAGTTAATAAAATTATTTGGCAAATAACTTGAGATAAATTCTCTTAAGATGATAATGAAATATTATTGTGATATAATTTGCACACTCTAACAATTATAAAATTTATAATTTAATTTCAAAAAAATAAAAACCCCTCTTCCTGTTCGTCTCTTCGAGTCCAAGTTTTGGGGTTACATCTAACAAAGATGGCAAAGATATACTACTTTGATACAATTTGCATACCACTAGTTTTTCTGCATACCCTTGCTCAAATTTTGCATACCCTTTAAGAAAAAGTGCATACCTCTAATTTTTATCAAAAAATGTGCATGCGTGTACAAAAAAGGCAACAACTTTTTTTCATTAAGTGTTGCTTTTCCATTTTAGATTAACATTTCAAAAAAAACTGCAAATATATTGACATCTATCAATGTTATGTATATAATTATATTGATAAATATCAATGTGAGGTGTTAATATGCATAAAAAGGAAGCAAGTGATTTATTTAAATTATTAGGTGATGAAAATAGAGTCAAGATTTGTAAATTTCTCTATAACAAAGGTGAAATGTGTGCTTGTGAATTATTAAAGATTGTTGATTGTAAGCAAGCAACCTTATCTCACCACATGAATCTATTAGTAAAATCTAATTTGGTATTTGCAAGAGAAAATGGGAAATGGGTTCACTATACTATTAATAAAGAACTATTATTAGAATTAATGAATTTTATTAGTAGTCCTTGCCAATGCACAAAATAAGGGGGTATTTAAATGGAATACACGTTAGAAGAAAAATATAATCTAATTAAGAAATTAATTTTACAAGAGACTAGTAAAAATCCAATTGAGATAGCAAAAAAAATAATGCATAAAGAATTTGTGAATATACATGGTCCCGAACATCATTTTCTTGATGGTGCTGCTTTTTTAGTGGCATATAAAAATGCTAGCGGTAATGTTGATTTAGAGATGGCAATAGATAAATTAAAAGATAGAACAATAAAAATGCCAGGAGCAATGTGTGGTTACTGGGGAATTTGCGGTTCTACTGCTTCTATCGGTGCTGCTCTTTCTATAATTCATCAAACAGGGCCACTTTCAAACGATGACTTTTACAAAGATCATATGGAATACACATCAAGCGTAATTTCAAAAATGAGTCAAATAGGTGGTCCGAGATGTTGTAAAAGAAATGCTTTTTTATCTTTGTCTGAGGCTATAAAGTTTGTAGAAAGAAAATATAACATCAAAATGGATTTAAATGACATACACTGTGAATTTTCCAGTTGGAATAAACAATGTATTGCTTCAAGGTGTCCATTTCATAAATAAATAATAAAACTCCTAAATCTAGCATTGAATAGCTAAAACTAGGAGTTTTTTTAGTGATTCTTCAAAACATTTATGCTTGCTTCGGTTTGAGTGTTAACAAATATCAGTCGCATCACTGTATAATACGAAAACAATAAAGCAATTACCAAATAAAACAATATTTTTAATATGACAAAAAAGAAAGAAAACGCCTTTCGCCTGACATTATTGGCTTTCGCTTAACAGTACCCCCTTTTGCTTGATAGTAGTGGCTTTCGCCTGATTGTTAATTTTAACTGTGTAACTTTGACCTAAAAATGGTGTTTGCAATGCTCTTGTCGTGGCCAATTTACTTCTCAGTTTTAACTCAAAATATCGAATTATGCTCCATATTGGTCAAAATCGATAAAATTGCAAAGAAAAAAGGCTTGATACTTGAAAATCTGCTCAATTTTCATTGTATCAAACCTATATGTTCTTAATGGTGCAGATAATGAGATTCGAACTCACATGCCATAAGCACTACCGTCTGAAGATAGCGCGTCTACCAATTCCGCCATATCTGCATATACAAATATAATACCATATATTTGTATTTTTTCAATCATTAATTTTAGTTGACTATTTCATTTGAAAAAGATTTTTCATTGGTGAAAAAGCTTTCTTCCTGTTGCTTCCAATAATTCCTATCCTCTTCTGTAATTTGACGGATAACCTTGCATGGATTTCCACAGGCAACCACATTAGAAGGGATATCCTTAGTAACCACAGAGCCAGAGCCAATGACGACATTAGAACCAATCGTCACACCTGGATTCACTACAACAGACCCACCAAACCAGACATTTGAGCCGACTCGAATTGGATATCCATATTCTAAATCTTTATTTCTAACCTCATAATCTATTGGATGTCCTGCTGTATAAAAACAGCATCTAGGAGCGACATAGACATGGTCACCAAAAATGATGGGAGCCACATCAAGAAATACGCAGTCAAAATTTGCATAAAAGTAATCTCCAAGGTGAATGTTGAAGCCATAGTCCATTTGAATAGAAGGCTCTAGGTAGAAATGTTCCTTCACAGATCCAAAGGTATTTTGAATAATCTCTCTTCTCTTTTCTTGTTCCTCAGGCTTGGTAGCATTATATTCCATTGCCTTTCGAACTGCATTTCTATGGAGCTCAGGATTGTTATCCCTTGAAGAGTATAACGCGCCTGCAACCATTCTTTTATAATTCGAACTGAACTTTATATCGGCATGGGTAACAACATATTGAAAAACGCGAGGCTGAATATGGGGATATGTCAATTCTGCTGGCATATAGTCAGAAAAATAAAGACTTTCTATTTCATATTTCAGTTCCCCTAATTTAGTAATTTCTGCATAAAATAAGGCTCCATATGCATCATAGGAATAATATCCAATGAATTTTATGTCATAATCAATAGCCCCTGTCTCCTCTTCTAGCTCACGCTTAGCGGCTGTTAGGATATCCTCGTTTGTTTCAACATGTCCACCAGGAAGCTCATAGGTTGTCCTATCCTTATGCTTACAGAACACAAAGGAATCCTGATATCTTGCAACAACCATCACATATTTAATATACTCTGTCGTTTTCTTATAAAACTTTGATTCCATACTATTAAATTTCCTTTCCAATGATGAAGGATTGTTTTCCTAATATGAATTTTCCTGTTTCTTGGCTAACATCACCTAAACTATAAACCATTTGATATTTTTCCTTAATCTCTAAAGCGTTCTCCTTTGAGCAAGGATTTAAAACAATGATAAATTTTCCTCTTTTATAGGCAAAAAGCTTTGATGTTTCTGATGCATAATATACCTCAAAATTATTTATAGATTGTAAATCCTTATGGGTATGTCTAAGAGCAATCAGTCTTTGAACATGATAGTATAAGGAATTAGAATCCTTTAAGGAGGTTTCTACAGTAGGAGCGTCCTTAGCTCCATCTACAGGTAAATATAAGGAACCCTTTAAGCCCTTTGAGAATCCAAGATTAGCCGTTGTATCCCACTGCATAGGAGTTCTACTTCCTGTTCTATGGTATCCACCCTCCTTGGTAGGAAGCTCTAGATACCGCATCCCAATCTCATCTCCATAGTATAAAAATGGCACACCCGGCATCGTAAAGATAAAGGCATAAATCAACCGAATTTCCCGGTCCGTAAAAAACTTAGAGGTACGAATCATATCATGGTTATCCGTAATGAAGGAAATATAACCATCCTCCTTTGTTTGTTCATAATTCTTAAGATACTCCTTTAAAAAAGGAATGGGGCTTTGAGAGGAATCTGTCTTAAAATAAGAGTTATCTTCCTTTATCTTATAGGTATTTAAATCTATATCCTGATCTCTTAAAAGGTGATGATATCCATTACCACCATCCCAGCCATGATCTAAATAAAAATCCATATTGAATCCACATTTTAAAGCACGAGTGGGATGACTCCATTCGGAAACAAAAACGGCATCCTTATACTCCTTACGAATGATTTCAAACATCCTTTTCCAAGCTGCCTGAGTTCCCACTTCATTGTCGTCATTCTTAACTAAGCAGGCTGCCATATCCACTCTAAAGCCATCCACTCCCATAGAAAGCCAATACCGCATTACATCAATCATTGCATCCTGGGTAGCGAAAGCCTCTTTAGAATCTATAGAGTACTGCCAGGAATCGGTCACCTTACTAAAACCATAATTCAAAGAGGGCTGACAATTAAAAAAGGAGATTACGTAAGTGCCATTTCTTTCACACTCTCCACCTACTGCCGTCAAATTAGATGGCTTTGTAAATGCACCATCGGTCCAAATATAACGCCCACTAAATTCATTTCTTTCCTGCTTAGAGGACTGTTTAAACCAGGGATGCTCCTCGCTCGTATGACAAGGAACTAAATCCAATAATAAATGCATTCCCCTTTGATGCATCTGGTTTACTAACTCTTTCAGGTCCTCATTTGTCCCATATCTTGGAGCTATTCTCTTATAATCTCTAACATCATAGCCTGCATCCTTAAAAGGAGAATCAAAACAAGGATTAAGCCATATGGCATTACAGCCTATGTTCTTCACATAATCTAGCTTCTCTATAATTCCTTGAATATCTCCTATGCCATCCTGATTAGTATCATAAAAGGATTGAGGATATATCTCATAAAATACAGCATCCTTTAGCCACTCAACAGTTTTCATTTTTTTGTTTCCTTTCCTTTAACCTTAAAATTTCTTCCCTTAATAAGTTTGTTTCAGCTTTTAATCCACTGAATTCTTTCACATATTAAACAGCTCATATCATTTTCTCCAATACTCGGATGGTATAAAGTTCTTGTTTTAATTCTATACCTAGTTCTAAAAATCCATTTTTATACCAAAAGGCTTTAGCCTGAGGATTATCCTTTACATAGCCAAGACGTATTCTTTTAAAGTTCTTTGCCTGAAGCCCTCTCTCAATCTCTTGAAATATTTCCGAGCCAATTCCTTTGCCCTGAACACTTATATCTAGCATAAAAAATCCAACAAAGGCCGTTCCTTCCTTTGGATAATTTAAAATCAAATCTAGAACAGCAACCAACTTATGGTTTAAATAAAATCCCAAATAGAACTTGTCCTCTTCTGTCTTTTTAGGAGGTAAGTTGTGTAAATCACTTATAATACTTTCCCTCGTAGCCATAGGTGGACAATGCTGATAGTATAATTTATTTTGTGAACAAAGTTCTTCTACTTCCTCTACTTCATCCTCTGTTATAGGTTTTACCTTATAGGTATCTAGTATCCATTTCACCTTTATTATCTCCTAATACAACCTATAAATACTGGGCTAATTCTCTCATAAATGCTTCATTATCTGTATTTTCAATTAAAATTAGCTTTTGCTTAGAACCCTCATAGGGAGTTTCTAAGATGTAATCCCCTAGAAAGCTTTTCAGTTTCTCTGTTTGTTTAAACATGAGTCTATCCTGATAAATACCACCAATTAAGGTCCCATCCTTATAGATACAGTATCCACCCATCATACTTCTAGCCGTGATAGATGCATCATTTAATGCTTCTAAATAATATTCCATAATTTCTTTCTTGCAAGCCATAAATTCCACCTCTTTTTCTATATTTCATAAACAATCCCCTAATCTAGTAGATATAAAGTAAGATTCCAAGGAACTGAACCACTGCTCCTGCCAAAACAAAGAAATGCCAAATAAAATGAGCGCTTTTAACTCCTTTTTTAGCAAAGGGAATCATGCCTAGGGTATAGACCAGTCCACCACCTAAAATCATCCAAAGTAGGGGCAAATTATTTTGAATAAAATCTGGAATAAAAATCAGTCCACTCCAGCCAATCGCAAAATAGAGTGTATAATGCAGCCATTTCAAGCGCCCTGGACCAAAAACACATACAAAGGTGATTCCTGTAATAATGAGTGCCCACTGAACTGCAAATAAGCTAATTCCTAAAATATTTCCCCAATATACAAGATAGATAGGGGCAAAGGTTCCACCAATTAAAAGATAGATAGAGGAATAATCAAATCTTCTCCAAATTCTTTTTACAGTTGACCCCTTTTTAAAGGAATGATAAAGACAGCTCATCAGCATCATTACCGTCATACTCAATCCATAAACGATAGATGCAGTTATCTTGAGGCCTGTATCTGATTTCAGCAATAAAAGAACTAAACCTGTTATTCCTAAAATTGCTCCTAATCCATGAGTTACAGCATTACCTATTTCTTCTAGCACAGGCCGCTGAGGTGGCTCATTTAAAGCTCTAATCCGTTGTTTCTTTTCCTTTTTCATGGGAGCCTCTAGAGCTTCTTTTTCTTTCTTTTCTCTTCTTTTTACCGCTTTTTTTCTTAAAAGCTTCTGGTGCTCCTTCTTCTTCTCCACCGTTTCTGCAACCTTCAAGGATTCCTTTTGTTCTAGCTTTTCGGTTTTCTTGTTTAGCTTTTGAAGCTTTTTTTCTTGTTTTAAAAATTGTTTATTTTCTTCCATAACCTCACCTCTTGGTCTTATTTTTATGGGCTGTAATGATCGTATAGCTATGCTTATTTATCGTTATTGTAATATCCTCTAGAAAAACATAAAAATTTTTTCCCTGAAGAATTACAGAGCTTAAGGGATTATTTATAACTTCTTTACAATATAAAATCACATCGGTAGCTTCCGATAGCTTCAAATTTTTAAGGATTCTTTCTTTACCCATACTTGTCGTATGGAGATGATCCATAGAAGCCAAAAGTGTATTTTTCATTAGAGGTCCTCTCCTATATTTTATATTTCTTTAATTCTTCATTATAGCGTTCTAGCAAGGAGCTTTTATAAACCTTTTCTTCCTTAGAATTGCGGACAAAACTCCAAAGTAAAGCAGCAGCCTTCATTTTAGGATGATACTTCTCGCTATTTACATCCCTGCAAAAATCCTTAACAAACTGGTTCCACTGGCAGGAACTATTATCAAATTTTGCGTATACTCCTCTTCCATAATAGACATCTAATAGATTTCGGATAGTAAAGCTACTATCCTGTTCTTCCTTAACCTTTTTTACTGTAGCTACCATATCTGCGGTAAATTTAAAGGGAGTTTGCCCAGTGATCTCAGAGAAAAAAAGCCTCATCCTTTGACTAAAGGTAAAATCACATTCCAATATACCTGTATCTAAGGTAATTTCTTCCTGATATTTTCCTTTATTTTTAGGAAGTGAAACTGGCAGAAGTAGGTTCCCCTTAAACCATTCCTCAATCACATTAAGAAGCTCCTGCTTACTCCCTGTATGCCTTGCTCCTATACTTTTACAAATTTGAATTAGTTCTTCTCGGTACCAATAATACTGACAAAATTCCTCATAGCTTGAGAAGCTTGAAAAAGGAGGTCTAGAATCCATATCTTCACATCCTATATCTATTTAAAAACTTGAATTTATTAAAAAAGCCTAAAATTATTTTAAGGGAATAATTTTAGACCAGTCCTCTACAAATGGTGCCGAAAATAGGACTCGAACCTACGACCTATTCTTTACGAGGGAATTGCTCTACCAGCTGAGCTATTTCGGCATACCTCTATTATACAATATTTTTAAATTTTGTAAATAAAAAAAGATATTTCTCAGGTGAAAAATATCCTTTCTACTGAAATCAATTCAGAAAATAAAATACACTAAATATCATACCAGCTATAGCCGATAAAAAGATAATTAAACTGAACCAACTCCACCATTTTCTATTCAATCCAAACTGAAAAATCAGCCGTATCAGAGCCCATAGTAAAAGTCCAACGGCGCCAAGTAAAAGAATTATTCCTATGACTAGAATAAATATAAAAAGTAAGGAATCAAAAGTTGTAGTAAGTAGCCAAGCTCCTGCAATCCCCAATCCTACAGCTAGTAAGGAATGGATAGCACTTGTAATGGCGAAAAAGCAGCTATGCTCTCTCTTCTCTTCATTATCCTTGATTTCTTCATATTTTCTCTTTAAATTTGAATATTGATTTATAATTCTAAATATTTTTAGTGAATCACCCTTCATAGTATCCTCCTAATAAGCTTCTTCTTATAGTGTTTCCTTTTTGCAATAAATCATACATTTATGACTTATCGTTTGCTACAGCTAAAACGGTAATGTGGCATAGTAACCCCACGATAAACTTTTGTCCAAGAATCTATCCTAACCATTCCATTTCGAATTGCAACCTTTTGAGAGGCAAGATTCGTATCTCGAATGATTGAGCATACCTCTTCGGCCTTTAAAACCGCAAAGGCGTATGCCTTACAGGCCTTTGCTGCCTCAGTAGCATAGCCCTGATGCCAATACTTTCTAGCAAATAAATAGCCTATCTCTAAAACCTCTTTATCCTTCCAAGGTTGCATTGTAAGACCGCATTGACCAATCAGCTCATCTGTTTTCTTTAAAATGACTGCCCACAAGCCGAACCCACATTGTTGGTATCTTTTCATTTGTCGTTCAAGCCATTCTTCTACCTCCTTTGCAGAAAAAGCACCCTCATAGTAAAGCATAGTTTCTTCATCCTGAAGGATAGTACATAGGGCACTATAATCCTCATGATTTAATTTTCTTAAATATAATCTCTCTGTTTCTAATCTCATAAATACCAACTCATATATTCTATATAACAAGACAAATTTAAAGCATTATACTCTTTAGCTTATTTCTGTTATAATTTTATAAATTAATTCTGGTATAAGAACCTTTCTACCATAATTATATTTTTCTTGAAGCTCTTTATTTCTGCCAATCAAGGGCTGTTTTAAAATTGAGTTATCTGAAACCACCAATAATGCAATCGCATCTACCTCTAACAAATCTGCTAAAAGATAAAAGGTACTGGTCTCCATTTCTATTAAATCAGGCTGAAAGCTCCTAATTTCTTCTAAATGCATATACTCTAAAGCAATAGAATCCGTACAATACACAGCCCCCTGCTTTACATTATATCCATTACACTTCGCTAAAGAAATAATTCTGTCAATGTAGGCTTGATTCGGATAGATTTTTTTAAATGGCACATAATCTGTTAATTCATTCTCTAAATAAGCATTAGCGTAAACGCCTGATATACTATAACTAGGTGTACAAATATCACCTACCTGAAATTGCTCATTCAAACTTCCAACTGCTCCTATAAAAAATAATTTCTTAAACTTCAGCTCTGCACAGATAATCAAATGATCCATAAGGTTCGCTGCTGAAGAAGAGCACTGAATCCAAAGTATCTTTTTGCCAGCCTTTTCAACCAAGTAACTAGAAATGTAGGAATGGATTGCAAGTTCAGTAATTTGAAAAGACAAATCACTGAGTAGTTTAGTAGGCTTCCAGCCAGGAGCTATTACAAGTGCGTCATACATAGTCGCCTCTTGAACACCAAAGGTAGTAAAAGCCAAATTTTTTACATTGTATTCATGCATAGTATCTAATATTTTTTTCAATTTATCCTTCATAGTGGCACCTCATTACATTTAGATTATTATATTATACCTTAAGAAACTGAGATAAAAAAGCTCAAAAATTTTATCTTTTCTTATACCTATATTATAAAATATCTCATTTTTCCTTAAACTTACTCAAACTTTAATTCATAATCTAAATAATCTCCTGCAAAGGGATACTCATGATTGCTTCTTCTATTTTTCAGTTTAAATCCAACGCTTTCATAATTTCTTTGAGCTGGAATCATGATTTCATTCGTTGTAACTATTATTTTCTTTATTCCTTCATAAGTCTTAATTCGTTTTATCGCTTCGGTCAACAACAAATGTCCATACCCTTTTCCCTTAAATTCGGTTAAAACACAATTGTGACCTAGAATTACATAATCAGGTAAATTTCTTGGATCCCATGATATGTGCCCCATGGGAACTCCATCAAGCAGCATCACAAAACCACAATCATTTGTAAACCGAAGATGATCATAGAAAAAGTTATCATATTCTATCCAGTCCTTTTCCCATGCATGACAGCATTCCGGATTAAAGGAATAAGCGTCAAGAAGCTGCTGATATAAAATTCCTCTAGTAAACTCATTGAAACTTTTGAATTCTATTTTCATGATTCTTCCTTTCTTCAGGATAGCTCTTCTTTTCTGTTCCACTTCCCTGCATTTTTTGACAATTAAATATTTAAATCTACATTATAATATTTTTTAAAATAATCCCTAATTGCATCCTTAGGATTATCACTTAAATTAGAAGGAATGGTATCCTTATTGAACCATTTGGCTTGTTTTACTTCTCCATCCTGATGGCTTAAATCTCCATGAAACTTATGGCAAACATAGCAAATATCAATACAGGAGGTTTCATCCTGGTTTGGATATACATGATGATATTTTTTACCTGAGTAAACCCCTAGGAGCTCTAATTCCTCAAGTTCTAGGTTCAGTTCTTCCTTAACTTCTCGCTTTGCAGCATCTATCGTATTTTCATCTACCTCTATCGCTCCACCATGATGGCCCCATTTCCCATCATCTCTTCTTTGCTGAAGCAAGATGTTTCCCTTACCATCGCCAATAATCACACAGGCACAGGGCATAATAATAGTTTCGTGTCCAATCTTCTTTCTAAGGTCTCTAATATATCCCATATTCTCCTCCTCTACCACACATTTAATTTAATGTCTACCTATCCTCTGGATTTAAAGGGATAAAATCACTAGCTGGATGTTTACACCAAGGACAGATAAAATCCTCAGGCAGGGTATCTCCTTCATATATATAACCACAAACCGTGCAGATAAATCCCTTTTTCTTTTCTTCCTTTTTCGGTTGAGCTTTTATGTGTTTTTGATAATAGGAATATGTTACTGATTCCTCCTCACTGAACACCTCTGCTGCTACTACATCCGCCAAAAATAGCGTATGTGTACCTAAATCAGTAGTTGAAATTACCTCCGCTGAAAGAAAGGCATTGCATTCATTTGTAAGATAGATTACTCCATTTTCAGATCTTTGAAATTCTATATTTTCGCATTTATCTGTGGTCTTACCCGTCTGAAAGCCCCAATGCTGATAGGTTTCAAACTTAGACTTTTCTGTTAAAACAGATACGTTGAACTTCTTAGTCTTAAGAATCATATCATGTGTATAATTATTCTTATTGACTGCAATTACAATCCGATTAGGCTCAGAGGTAACCTGTGTGACCGTATTAATAATACAACCATTATCCTTATCATTGTCCTTTGCAGTAAGAATATACAATCCATAAGATAGTTTAAACATCGCTTTTAAATTCATTTTATCATTTCTTTCTTCTATATTTATCTTTATTATACCCTATATTTTTTAAAAATGCGAGAGATAATATCTTTATTTATTGTCGAATAAAATTAAATATAAGAACTTTCCTCTTGTTCAGACCTTGAACTTCAAAATCTTCCATAAAGGAATCTTATTTATATTACTAAAGATGATAATATGCAAAGCAATAGTTTTACAAATGTTATTTTCCGTATTCTTTCAAACTAAAAAACTTTAGTTGCTTACTCATTTTTTTTAATTATTTATGAAGTTTTGTAAAACCTTGTAAAAAAAGTACTTTTTATTTGTTCTAAAATGATATATACTGAAATAGGTTTTATTTTTAATAGGGGAGATTATATATGACAACTATCACTACAAGAGTAAAAGAAAAATATAGTTATGGCTATGCTTTAGAATTATATAAACCTTTTAAGAAAGATGAAGAAAAATTTAATTATAAGCTCGAAAAAAATATCTTTTATATTGTTCGATTTGATGGAAAACATATGACAAGAGATTTTAAAAAGAAAAAAGAACCGATCAATGAAGAATTCTTTAAGACAATGAAAAAGACCTTTTACTCTTTTTGTTCATCAAAAAAGAACATCTTATTTGCTTATTCTTTTAGTGATGAAATATCCATTCTAATAAAAGGGTCAAATAATGATAAAATTGAAGATGTAAGAATTGAAAAGATATTATCCTTATACGCCAGTGAATTATCTATTCTATTTTATAGGAATGCTTTAGATAATAATTTATCTTTAAAAAGAAATTGTATTTTTGATGCAAGAATAATTCAACCTACGTCTACTCATAAATATTTTATAGCAAGACAAGCTTTTGCCATAGATAAATTTTTAATGCAATTAAAAGGAAAATTTGAGTTAGATTATAAAATAAACACTTCAGAGGAAGTGTTAAAAGAATTAGAAAAGAAAAATATAAACTATAACGATTTTCCTTCTGAGCATCGATATGGGCTAATTTATCATTCTAAAGGAAAAATAAAATCATTTGAGTTTCAATCACAAAAAGATAAATTAAAGAAACTATTAAAATTTAATTTACAAGATAAAAGAAAACGAAAAAAAAGGTCTTAAATGACCTCTTTTCTTTTACCAAGTAAAATAGGTATACAAAACAGACAATCATAACATATTATCTGTGTTCTCTCTTAAAATGGTCGGAAAGATGGGATTTGAACCCACGGTCTCTAGCTCCCGAAGCTAGCGCTTTACCAAGCTAAGCTACTTTCCGATCTTAATTTTTATCTCAAATAAATTCAAATTTTAATATGTACTTAACCCATTTAATTGGACAATGAGTTTAATAAACGGGGGTAAGTTCAAAAAAATGGTGTGGCCAATGAGAATCGAACTCACACGGATAATCCATACGCCCCTCAAACGTACGCGTCTACCAGTTCCGCCATGACCACACAAGTAAAAGAAAGATACCATCCTTTTAAAAACTGGTAGGGGAGATGGGATTCGAACCCACACGCTTTAGAGGCAGTTGATTTTGAGTCAACCGTGTCTACCATTTCACCACTCCCCCATATTTAGGATGATATCTTTTTCAATTTATTTTTTTCTTTTATTATTATATATTGTTATTGCATCTTTGTAAAGAGCTTCTACACTTTTTGCATAATGTTCTTTTGAAAACTTTAAGCAGGATTTCATTGTGTTTGCTTTAATATTCTTTAAGGTGGATGGCACCTTTTGGATTTCTTCCATTTTAGTGACTAAGTCTTCTTCTCCATCAAAATAAATCCCATTATAGTAGTCCTCAATGACATCCTCTATACAGTCATCCTTTTGGACTAAAAGAGGTAAAGCAGAGGCTAAAGATTCTATATAGGTTAGACCTTGCGTTTCAGATTTAGAAGCATTTACAAAAATATCACAAATCTGATAATAGATTGGAATATGATCATTCTCTATGAAGCCAGTAAATAGTACACTGTCTAAAACATTATGATATTCAGCTAAATTCTTTAAGGATTCTAGCTGGGGACCACCACCTACAATGAATAGAATTGAATTGTTATGATTCTTTAATCTAGAAAATGCTCGAATAATCATATCAATGCCTTTTTCAGCAGAAGTCCGGCCAATATATCCAAAAACGAATTTATCTTTAGGAATACCTAGTTTCTCTTTAAGGCTGTCCTTCTCTTCCTGGGTAAATTTTTCTGGGGAAAAACGATCAAGCTCTATTCCAGTAGGAATGACTCTTATATCTCCTTCCATATAGTATCTTTTTCTTAAAGATAAAACCTTTCTAGTAGGAACAATCTCTATTGTTGAGGCTCTTGATATTTTTCTGACAAACATCTTAGCCAAGGTTTTAAACATAATATTATGAAAATTTTTATCAAAGAATGGAGATACATATCTTAAATAATCCTCATAAAGCGTATGAAGGGTATGCACAATCGGAATATTGAGAGTTTTACCTATAACTCTTGCAATCTTCGCAATATTAAATTCCGTATGCACATGAATGATATCCAATTGATAAGGTTTTAGGATTGGTATCAATTTTTTAGGTTTTTTAATATACCTGTAATCCTTTAAATCCTTAAACGGGTAAGGTTTTCCTGGTAAATTCACAAAGTTGAAGTTCTTAAGTTCCTCACAAGAGGCCACCTTTTCCTCATCAATACTAGAAAAAACGTAGACTTCATGCCCTAAATCGGTTAAACCCTCATATAACATTTTTATTGAAGTGACCACTCCACTAATATAGGGATAAAACTGGTCTGTAAATATACCAACCTTCATTTGTATTACCTCTTGACATTTTAAAAGTGTAATTATATCGTATACCCATTGTACACCATTTCCCTATGAAATTGCAATATTTCTACTACATTTCATTGACATACTTGATTCCTAAAAGCCGTAATCCCTCATTAAGGACAATACGAGTAGCTTTCGCAACAGCAAAATTGGAATTTCTTAGCATTTCCTCTTCAGCATTTATTTTTTCAATCGAATAGAACTTATTGAAGCTTTGAGCCAAACCCAAAAGGTATTTTGCTAGAATGCTTGGGGCACTTTCCAAAGCTGCTTTTTCTAATATGCTTTGGAATAAGGATATCTGCTTAATAATTTCAAAATAATGAGGCTGTTCAAAAACCTCTATATTGCACTTTTGAATATCAAAAGCTTTATCCTTTAAAATGGAGGCTATTCTAACTCCTGTGTACTGTAAATAAGGACCTGTCTGTCCTTCAAACTTAACGGATTGTTCTATATCAAACTCTGCATCTAGACCTCGATAATTCTTTAAATCCCCAAAGACAATTGCGGCAATTCCTACTGCCTTTGCAATTTCTTCCTTATTATCTAGGCTTGGGTTTTTTTCAGAAATCAAATCATAGGCAAGCCCTATTGCCTTCATAAGAACATCATATAATTTAACTACCTTACCTCTTCTAGTAGACATCTTTTTCCCATTGGTTAAATATAAACCAAAGTTCACATGCTCTATTTGATCTGCAAAATCATAACCCATCTTAGTAATTAATCGCTTCAGCTGAGTAAAATGAAGCTTTTGTTCATTCCCTACTACATAGAGAATTTTATCAAATTTATATTCCTTTTTTCGGTAGAAAACAGCTGCTAAATCTCGGGTAATATATAGGGAACCACCATCACTTCTCTTAATCAACGCAGGTGGCACATCGTCTCCCAAATCCACAATTTGAGCTCCTTGGTCCTCTTTTAATAATCCCTTTTTCTCGAGTTCCTCTACTACAGCATCCATTTTATCATTGTAAAAGGCTTCTCCATTGTAGGAATCAAACTTGACATCTAATAAATCATAGATTTGAGCAGATTCCTTGAGTGATTCTTCTCTAATCCAACGCCATAATTCTAAATACTCTGGATCCTTAAGCTCCATTTTTCTAAAGGCTTCTCTGGCTTCATCTTCTAAGGATGAATCATTTTCTGCTTCATTATGAAATCTTACATATAAGGCCGTGAGCTCATTAATAGGATCTTCTTTAATTTTATTTAGGTCTCCCCATTTTTGGTAAGCAACTATCATCTTTCCAAATTGAGTCCCCCAATCTCCTAAATAATTGATGGAATAGGTTTCATATCCACACTTTTGAAGAATTAAATTGATAGAATTCCCAATCATAGTAGAACGTAAATGTCCCACAGAAAAGCTCTTGGCAATATTTGGGGCAGAATAATCTAAGGTTATTCTTCTACCATTTCCCATAGTGGAGGCCCCATAAGAGCTATCTGCCTCAATTGCTGCCTGTAAAACATTCTTCGCTAAAAGCTTTTTATCTAAAATAATATTGATAAAGGCCCCAACGCTATTGACCTTTACAATTGTATCAGAGGCTCCTTGGATTACTGGAACTGCTTCAGCAATAATCTCTGGCATTGGTCTTCTCAACGCCTTAACAACCACAAACATAGGAACAGAAATATCTCCCAAATCAGGATTTTTTGGTTCCTCAACTACAACTGAAAGCTCTATGTGATGGGTAGTTTTATAATACTCCTCTAAAGTTTTCTTGATACTTTTCTTGATTGACTCTATCATACTTTCCCTCCTTATGGAAAATAATCAAATAAAAACTGAGATTTTGCATCTCAGTTTTTTCGTATAAACTATACTACTATAACGCAAAGGCCTTATTGATAACTAAGTGCCAGTTATAAGATCCATCCTCGATCATTGAAACAGAATTGAACACCAATTCCCCATTTTTATATACATAGAATGCTGGAGCCTTTAATAAATCAATCTCCTCAACACCCTCTAAAACATCTACATTGAATACTTTTTCATCATTATCCAATTCAGCAAGGAATTGCTCATCATCCTTATCCTCTTGATTTTCTACCTTGTCAGAGGAATATAGATATACTGTATCAACCTCTCTATTTTGGGCTTCCTTATTGATAACAGATAAAAACTCTATGATGGTTGCATCCTTTAGGGAGCCATATAAAATATAAGCATATTTTGGTTCTGTATCTGTTCCCTTAGAGCCATCTATTGCGGAAGATACATCATTAAGGGAGGCCTTTTTGAATACATAATCCTCACCCAAGGTGGAAAAGGATGTATTATTTGCCGTATTATATTCTGTAATCGCATTATTAAATTCTTCAAGTTTCTTTTGACTCTCTGAAGGAATTGCTAAGCATATGGTTGTAACAATCATAGCAATTAAAACTAATATTAAAATTACTAGCTCCTTACATAATATAAATTTTGTTTTATTTCTCTTTCCAACTCTTGCCATATTAGATAAATCCTTTCTTTTACTAAGAAATTATAGTATACGAACATACGCGTATTTTATTATATCAAAACTATCATTATTACGCAAGCAAAAAAGAAAAAATAATTTAATTTTTTATCTTGAAAAGTTCTTGAGAAAACGTTTTAGCTATGATAAAATTATAGTAGTGATATTTTAACCATGTAAATGAGGTGAATGAATGAAAGTATTATTTTGCGCAAGTGAAAGTGCTCCTTATGCAAAAACTGGTGGACTAGCCGATGTAATAGGCGCTCTTCCCAAAGCGTTAAAGGAAAAAGATTGTGATGCACGAGTAATAATGCCTTACTACAAGAAAATTAAAGAAAAAAATATTGCTGCCTATAAGGGCTATGCCTATGTAAAAATTGCAGAACGTATGGAATATGTCGGCGTGTTTGAAGCAATCCATGAGGGTGTAGAATTTTACTTTATTGATAGTGACCGCTATTTTAATCGAGATGGCTTATACGGATATGGAGATGATGGAGAACGCTTTGCCTTCTTTGACTTTGCTGTTTTAGAGGCGATGAAGGTCATCAATTTCTTTCCTGATGTCATCCATTTAAACGATTGGCAGACTGGGCTTATTCCTTACATTATAAAAGCAAACTATCATTACTATCCGCAATACAATCGAATTAAAACCGTTTATAGTATTCATAATATTCAATATCAAGGGAATTTCCCAATGGATATGATGCGCATTTTATTTATGCCTTATTCCTCTTCTTTGGAATTTGATGGATGCATCAATTTTATGAAGGCTGGAATCTTAGAATCAAATATTGTAACTACAGTTTCTGAGACCTACAAAAATGAGGTGCTAACAGATTATTATGGATATCGCTTAAACAATATATTAGGCTTACGCTATTTTGATTTTTATGGAATAGTGAATGGGATTGACGTAGAAAAATATAATCCTGAAACGGATAAAAACATCTATCAAACCTACTCTAAGAAGAATGTGCTAGAAGGCAAAAAAGCGAACAAACAGGCACTTCTCACAGAATTTGGGTTATCTACAGAGGATGTTCCTTTATTTGGACTAGTGTCTAGACTGGTAGATCAAAAAGGAATTGAGCTATTGATGCCAATCATAGAGGATGTAATTCATTACAGCAATGCTAAGTTTATACTAATGGGCTCTGGAGATAAAATGTATGAGGATTTCTTCCGCAGTATGGAGGCAAAGCATCCAAACCGGTTCAAATGCTATATCGGCTATTCTGATCCTGTTGCTCAAAAGATATATGCAGGATGTGACATCTTCCTTATGCCATCTAAATTTGAACCATGCGGCTTAGGACAGATGATTGCGATGAGATATGGTACACTTCCTCTAGTCAGAGAAACAGGAGGCTTAAAGGATACGGTTATCCCATTCAATGAATACACCAATGAGGGTACCGGCTTCAGCTTTGCAAACTTTAATCCAATTGAACTAAAAGATGTAATGTTTTTAGCGCTGAATACCTATAATGATAACAAGCGTGCCTGGAAAGCATTAGTAAATCAGGCAATGGAGAAGGATTATAGTTGGTCCTCTTCTGCTTCGAAATATCTAGATATATACAAAAAAATCACGCTATAGTTAGGAGGAAAATAAGATGGAGACTTTAGCTTTAATTTTAGCAGGTGGACGTGGATCACGCTTAGATATCTTATCTGAAAGACGTAGTAAACCAGCAGTTCCATTTGCAGGAAAGTTCAGAATTATCGATTTTGCATTATCAAACTGCTGTAATTCTGGTATTTTCCAGATAGGTATTTTGACACAATACCTACCACTTTCATTAAATGAGCATATCGGTGTTGGTAAGCCTTGGGACTTAGACCGTCGTGATTCATTTGTTACTTTATTGCAGCCAAACAATTCCTGGTATGAGGGAACAGCAGATGCAATTCGAAAGAATATTGAGTTTGTTAAGCGTTATGCTTCTAAGTATGTCCTTATTCTTTCTGGAGATCATGTTTACAAAATGGATTATTCAAAAATGATTGAGCAGCATAAACAAACAGGTGCTGATTTGACCATTGCCGCAAAGATAGTTCCAATTGAGGAGGCAAGCCGCTTTGGTGTTTTGGAAACAGACTCCAATCTAAAAATTAATAAGTTTGTTGAAAAACCAAAGGAGCCAAAATCAAATAAAGCTTCTATGGGTATCTATGTATTCTCAACTCAGGCCTTAATTGATGCAATTGAGGCACATCCAGATATTGTAGATTTAGACTTTGGAAAGCATATTATTCCAGATATGATTGAATCTAAAAATGTATATGCTTATGAATACTATGACTACTGGATGGATGTAGGAACCTATGATTCTTATTTGGAAACCAACCTAGAATTATGTGGTGACACTGCCTTAGACCTATACGATCCATCTTGGAAAATCTATACGAAATCTGAGGATTTACCTCCAGCTAAAATTGGAGATACTGCTTCTATTTCAAAATCCTTGATTACCAATGGTTGTCAAATTGAGGGTGAGGTTCAGCATTCTGTCATTTCTCCAGGTGTAAAAATTGGAGAAGGAAGTGTGATTGTAAATTCTGTAATTTTAAATGATGTTGTCATCGGTAAGAATTGCCATATTGAAAATACAATCATTGATAAGGAGACGGTAATTGGTGACAATTCCATCATTGGTACAGGGGACGATTACCAACCAAATAAGGATAAACCAAAAATTTTATCTAGTGGAATTAATGTAATTGGTAAAAAACTCATTCTTCCTGAAGGACTAGTCGTTGAAAGAAACGTAAGAATCTTCTCTTGTTCTAATCCTAAGATGATTTCTGAGAAGCATATTACCTCTGGAGAAACTTTAAAATAACATAAAAAAGGTGAGCAATCACCTTTTTCTTTTTATCTCCTACGCTTCTTCTTTAAGGAATTTTTTTTCAATCTCTCTGCTAGCTCATCTATTTGAGCTTGGCGTTTTTTCTTATAGCCTGGCTTAACCTTCTTCGGCTTAGGAATGTATTTTGCAGCCTCCTTCTGGAAATCCGTCTTTGGCTTGATTCGTTGGGCACGAGTAGCTCTTCCCTTATAAGGAACTAGCTCTTGATTCTTAAATTCAAAATAGCTAGGTACTATCTTCTTTTTTGCCAGCTCATCTAGGTAGCTATCATCCACTTCCTCATAAAAGGAATAGACGATACCATCCTTATGCATTCTTCCAGTTCTACCGCTTCTATGTAAATAAAATTCATAATCATAGGGTAATTCATAATTGATAATATGACTTACACCATCAATATCTAAGCCTCGGGCTGCTAAATCTGTAGCTACTAGATACTGATACTTTAAGGCATTGCAATCAGCTAAAACCCGTTTTCTTTCTCTAGGAGTTAAATCTCCATGCATAACACCAACGAATAAACCACGACTAGATAAACTCTTTGCCAGTTCTATTACCGTTTCCTTTTTATTGGCAAAAATAATTGCCAAATAGGGCTGAATGGTATTTAACAAGCTCCAAAGACACTCGATTCTCTCCTTATGCTTTAAAGGAATCCAAATATGCACAATATTCAAGTCGTTCGTATTTTTAATATCAATAAATTCTGGATTAGCCAAATATTTTCTTGCAAAATGTAAAACCTTATCCTCCATAGTTGCCGAAAAGAACATCATCTTTACATCCTTTAAAACCTGTGATATGACATCCAAGTCCTCTTCATATCCACCATCCAAAAGCATATCCATTTCATCCACAATAAAATAGGTTGAGGTATAAATTTTTAAAACATTTTCCGTAATCGCCAAATCCTTAATCTTCCCTGGAGTACCAATGACGATTTGAGGGGTTGTTGTCTTTAGCCTTTCAATTTCTTTAAGGCGGTCTGTTCCTCCACAAAACAGCTTTATATCAATTCTTGAGGAACAAAAGGAGGCTAGATGCTGAGCCATCTTATAGGTTTGCATAGCGAGTTCCTTCGTTGGAGAAATGATTGTTGCAAATACACCTTTTTTATTCTCCTCTAAATTTTGAAAAATAGGTAACAAAAAGGCATGGGTTTTTCCACTACCCGTCTTCGATTTTACTAAAAGATTTTTTTGTCCTGTGAGGGAGTCTAATACCCTTTCTTGAACAGGGGTTAATTCTTTAAATTGTAAATCCTGCATAGCCTTTACAATATAATCCTTAAATTCATATTTGCCAAATTTCATTCTCCTCACCTCCGAGTTATCATATCATTAAACAAGTAAAATTACAAGTTTTTATTTTTATTTTGAAATAAAGCCTTTTCTCCATATTTTTTTTGATATTCTTCTATCATTTCAGCTATTTTCAATGTCTTCTCTTCATAGGTTTCTATCGTAAAAAGATTATATTCCTTTGGCAAATGCTCCTTATGCTTCAAGTTAGAAAGTCCAACGCCAAGAAGTCTCAATTCTTCTCCGTGATAATGCTCCTCTACTAAATCAGTTACAACCTCAAAAATTGCAGGAAAATCATTTACATATTCCTCTAAGGATCTGCTTCTGGTCATCGTTTTAAACTCTGTACTTCGTAAAGTAATATTTATAGTCTTCGTATAATAATTTTCTTGGTTTAGCTTATTGACCATTTCTCTAGTCATTTTTCTAAGCTCATATAAGACCTCTGTATCTGAATTGATAATCCGGTCAAAGGTTTGAGAGGTAGAAATACTCTCTGAATCTCCATGGCGGTTTGGAATCACCTGATTAGAGGAATTGCCAAGAATATGCTGATAAGCATACTCATAGGATCTTAAACCTATCAACTCAATCACTTTATTCTTATTTTTTTCATCCATCAATTCTTCTATCGTTTGTATACCATTACGCATGAGGATGGGATATGTCTTTTTTCCTATACCATAGATGTCAGAAACTGGTAAAGGGTATAAAATCTTCTTAGCATCTCTTTTTCTTAAAACTGTTATTCCCAAAGGCTTTTTCATATCGGAAGCCATTTTCGCTAAAAATAGAGTAGGTGCAATTCCAATAGAACAACTCAAGCCTGTTTCCTTTAAAATTCTCGTTTGAATTTCTTTTGCGACAACTAAGGGATGGCGCTCCATAGAAATTTTGGTAATATCTAGATAGGCCTCATCTATAGAAGCTACCTCTACTAGGTCAGAATACTGTTTCAATATTTTTACAAATTCCTGATGATAATGTAAGTAATGCTTATGATCTAAGGATACGATAATTAAATTAGGTACTAGGTCATAGGCTTCCTTTTGACTCATGGCAGAATGAATGCCTAAAGCTCTTGCCTCATAGCTGGCTGAAGAGATGACTCCACGGTAGCTATTCTCCCTTCCAATCGCAAAAACCTTTCCTCGTAAAGAAGGATTTAGTAGGCAAGCAACGGAGCAAAAAAAAGCATTCATATCAACATGGAGTATTATTTTTACATTGTTTTGCTTAACCATAAAAAAATCCTTTCATTTTTCTAAAAAATATTATATAATATATTTGATATGCTTATTATAACATTTTTATTGAAGTAGGTGAAGATATGGCACAAAAGAAAAAAGCAAAAAAGGATGCTAAAAAAGAAATTAAGCAAAAAGGATATAAAAATCCAACGCAAACTCACTGGGGCAGAATTTTAATTTTAGTTCTTACAGCAGCTATGGCTCTAGTATCTGTTGCGATGCTTATCTATTATATAGTTATACTTGCTACAAATGTATAAGATAAAAAGCGCGAAATGCGCTTTTTACTTTTTTATGGTTATGCCCATATCCTCAAGCATAAATTCTAGATATATTCCATATCCTTTTTTACTGTTATTCAATAATACATGAGTAACTGCACCAACAATCTTATTATCCTGAACAATTGGTGAGCCTGACATTCCTTGGATGATTCCACCTGTAGCGGCAATCAAATCCTCATCAACCACTTCAAATGTAATCCCCTTGATGTCCTTGGTCTTCTGTTTGGCTAAACCTGTTATTTTTATTTTAAATTTTTCAACTTTTTTTCCTTGGATACAGGTCCAAATCTCAGCATCACCTAGCTGAATTTCATCTCTTGTTTTCATTTCTAATGCGACCATATCACTTGTTTTGAAATTGTCATTGGTATATCCATGTACACCTGTATTGGTATTTTTCTGAATATTTCCTATGGACTTTCCTTCTATTGTTGCTCGCTTCTCGCCTGCTTCAGTTCTAGTAGGTTTCACAATCTTATTTACCTTTGCCTCATAGATTTCACCGCTGTAAAATTCTTGAGAGGTAATTTGGTGTCCTAAGCTTCCATAGGCGTTAATTTCATCAATATAGTAGGTCAGAGTTCCTACACCTAAAATAGAATCCTTCACATATAGTCCTAAAGAATAGGAATCAACAGAATAAACTGGAGTAATACGTTTTTCAATCAAAGTATGATTTCGAATGTAGGTTATGTCACATTCTTTTCCCTTTGTTTTCTCTAATGCCTTCAATAGACTTTTCACATCGGTAATTTCATAATGGTCTAGGCTTACAATTTGGTCTCCTTCTGTAAGCTCCGCTTTCTCCCATGGCTTATAAATTTTACCATTTTCTAAAATACCATAAGATCCAACTACAATGACTCCAGAATTCAGCTTAATTCCAATGGATTGACCACCAACATAAATTTTATCATTTTTGTTTAATTCATAGGCACTTGCCGTAAATAATCCAAATGTCGTAAATAAAAGGATAATAAAGGTTATAATTTTCTTCATTTTTACACCTCCACAGTCTTATTATGAGCAGGATAAAAAAATAAATATACCCAATTTTTACCAGATATGCTATAATGGGGCAGGTGATGAAAATGATACGATTATGTACAATTGATTTAGATGGTACTCTCTTTGACAAAGAAAAAAATATTTCTTATGAGAATAGAAAAGCCATTCAGGAAGCAAAAAAGAATGGCTGTAAAATAGTAATTGCCTCTGGAAGACCATTAGAGGGTGTTTCACCTGTTCTTCAAACCCTCAACCTCACCTCAGATGATGACTATGTAATTTGCTATAATGGAGCGAAAATACTAAACTCAAAAACAAAGCAAGTGATTTCTTCTAGCTATATAACAGGAAAGGATGTAAAGCTGCTTTATCAGGAATCCTTACGACTTGGAACCTTTATCCATGCATTTCAAAGTGATGAAACCTTAATTACTACGATGCATAATCCTTATACCGATGTAGAGGTGAAAATCAATCATATTCAGGATAATATAGTAGATTTTACCCAAATCAAGGATAGCGACACCTTCATTAAATGCATGCTAGTTGGAGATGATGAGACAATCACATCTGCTATAAAGAGATTAAATCCCGAGCTTAAGGATAAGTATTGCGTTGTAAGATCCTCTAAAATATTCTTAGAATTTTTAAATCCAGAAACTAATAAGGGAATGGCCCTTGAAAAGCTTGCCAGCTATCTAGGCATAGGTATGGCAGAAACAATGGCAATTGGAGATGCCGGCAATGATTTTGAAATGATAAAAAGAGCGGAGATTGGAGTTGCAATGGCAAATTCTTTTCCCGAAATTCTTAAGATTGCCGATTCCATCACAGCCTCAAATGAGGCATCTGGAGTGGCGGAAGCCTTAAATTCATACGTCAATCATAAAAAGAAGCAATAGATTTTTTAGTCTATTGCTTTTCTGTTTTTCTCTTCTAAAAGAGCTTTTGCATGCTCTAGGGCATAGAGGCTCATCTTGTCTCCGGACAGCATTAATGCAACCTCTTCTACTCGCTCCTCTAAGGTTAAATATTTAAAATGAGTCGTTGTTCGATTTTGATTCAATTCCTTATAGATATGAATATGATAATCTCCGATGGAAGCTACCTGGGGCAAATGTGTGATACATAAAACCTGGCAAACTTTTGATAGCTCAAGCATCTTATTTGCAATCTTCTTGGCAGTGGCGCCAGAGACTCCAGTATCTATTTCATCAAATACCATTAGGGATAAAGCCGAATTCTGCATAAAGTAGCTTTTAAATGCGAGCATAATTCTTGACATTTCACCACCTGAGGCCACCTTATGTAAGGATTTAAGAGGCTCTCCTGGATTGAAGCTAATTAAAAAATCTATCTCATCAATTCCACTTTCCTTAAAAAGGTCTGGTTGAAAAGGATTATCTAAAGAAGCCTTAGAAAATTGAATTTCAAATTTAGTATCCTCTAGGTCAAGCGCTGCACATTCCTTCATAATCTGCTTTTCAATTTCAATGCTAAGCTTTTGGCGATAATCTGATAATGCGACCGCTGCCTTACATAATTTTTTGAACTGATTTTCTACTTCCTTTTTATGCTCCAGCAATACTGCATCATAGTCATTGACCATATCAATTTCCATTGTGATTTTCTCTAGGTAGGCTAAAAGCTCATCCACATTCATTTTATACTTGTTTTTTGCCTTTTCAATGGTATAAAGGCGCTCCTGCTTGGCATTGAGCTCCTCCTGGTCAAAATCCAGGCTTTGGATTTGTTGCCCTAAATCAGATTTAATTTCATCCAAAATATAGTAGCAATCTAACATTTTTTCATATTTTTGCTGAAAATTGGCATCCAATTCAGCAATTTTCTTCAAATTAGACGCAGCAGTATATATTTGGTCTAAGGAGAAATAGGAGTTTTCTAAGCATTCATAGGACTGGGTTAGTCCTGAAAATACCTTGTCATAATTTTCAAGCTTTAAAATATCACTCTTCAGCTCTTCATCTATATTCTTTCTTAATTGTAATTCCACAAGCTCATCTCGTTCATAGATTAAATAGTCCAGTCGCTCCTGGGTCTTCTTTTGACTTTTTACGATATAATCGTAGGTCTTATAGGCCTCTAGGTATTTCGCATAATTCAAGGTGTAGGAGGTGAACAGCTGATCATAAGCTTCATCCTGCTTAGGTGTTATCATAGACAGATAGCTATCAGGGTTAAATAGTCGGTAAGTATCGTTTTGAATGTGGACGTCTGCCAAATACATTGCAATTTGCTTAAGCATCGTCAAGCTTATACTACTTCCATTCAGCCTGATATTATTTTTACTTGTATCTAAAATCTCTCGAAGGATGGTAAGTGTTGGAGCTTTTGGAATTCCAAAACGCTCAAGTAAAAAATCAATATTATCATTTTGGTAGGTAAAAACACCTTCTATACTAGCCTTTTTTTCTCCATACCGAATCATATCCGAATCCGCTCTTTGTCCTAAAAGAAGGGAGATGGTATCGATGATTAAGGATTTTCCTGCACCTGTTTCACCAGTCAATACAGTCATACCTTCCTTAAAATCGATATGAATATCTTCTATGATTGCAAAATTTTTTACACTTAAACTTAACAGCATTCCCCTCACCTACTTACAAACTTCTATTATGTTAATATTACTTTTTACATTTCTTTTGACTAAGGCTAAAAATTCCTTATTTCCACTTCCTCCTAATATAGGAGATGGAGCTAGCTTGACAATTCCCATCTGCATGGAATCAAATGCTGTATTGACCTTTTCTAACACCTTTATATGAAGTGTCCTATCCTTTACAACCCCATTTTTTAAATACATTTTGCCAACCTCAAACTGAGGCTTTATTAGACATACAAGAGCGTTATCCTCCTTTAAAAAGCACTGAATGGCAGGTAAAAGCTTTTCAATGCTTACAAAAGAAACATCCATTACAATGTAATCCACCCTAGTAGGTAGCTCCTTTACATCTAAAATATTGGTTTGTTCATAGATGACGACATCTTCTCTACCTCTCAGGGTTTCATCTAGCTGATTGGTTCCAACATCTACTGCGTAGACAAGCTTTGCCCCATGCTTTAAAGCACAATCTGTAAACCCTCCTGTGGAAGCTCCGATATCTAAAACAATTTTATCCTTAAAATCTAAATAAAATTTTTGAATTGCCGCTTCTAGCTTCAATCCCCCTCTGGAAACATAGGGATTTACCTCTTTTAAGACCTTAACCTCTACTTCTGAAGAAACCTCATAATTTGTCTTATCAATCATTTTACCATTGACCAGAATGGCCTGGGACTTTATGGCTAAAGAGGCCTTTGTTCGCGTT
The DNA here is from genome assembly GCA_900540705.1 of uncultured Mollicutes bacterium. Classification (GTDB taxonomy): domain Bacteria; phylum Bacillota_I; class Bacilli_A; order Acholeplasmatales; family Anaeroplasmataceae; genus Pelethenecus. Next base: position 13,417 of record UQGR01000014.1, on the reverse strand, counting down.
TTAAAAAAGCCTTGTTCAACTAAATAGACGTCTAATCTCATTGAGCATCACTTTGAAAATCTACTAGGCCACTTTCTGTCATCTTTTGAACAACCAGCTGTTCGTTCGTATTTAGGATATCATAGCACTTCTTGGATAACTCTAAACCATCGGTATAGCTTTTGACAGCCTCCTCCAGTGTGATATTCTTATCCTCTAGCTTCCTTACAATAGCTTCTAATTCCTTTAAATTCTCCTCAAAGGTTTTATTTTCCATTTTGCTTCACCTCAATTATCGTACTTACAATTTCACCATTTTTCATTTTGGTTACAAGGGTGTCCCCTCGATTTACTTTAGTCACATCCGTAATAATTTCATCCCCAACACTACTGATAGAATATCCCTTATCCATAATAGCAAGAGGATTTAACGCTCCAAGCTTACCGATTAAAATTTGATATTGATTCTTCTTTTCAGATAGGCTTCGTTGAATCAAAATACTCAACTGTCTTGTATATTCTCTTAAGATAATCCGTTGGTGCTCTAGCTTCATCCTTGGATTTAATGCATCCAACCGTCTATCCATATTGGCAATAACCATCTTCGCATTTAAAAGCATCTGCTGAATATGCTTCGTCATTCTACTCAAATAATACGCCACATTTCCTTTTAGCATTTCTACAGACGGGGTTGCCAGCTCTGCTGCCGCTGTAGGAGTAGCCGCTCTTACATCTGCCACAAAATCCGCAATCGTAAAATCTATCTCATGTCCAACCGCTGAAATGATTGGAATTTTACTATCATAGATAGCCATAGCCACACAGCGCTCATTGAATGCCCATAAATCCTCAAGAGATCCACCACCACGACCAACAATTAAGACGTCGCACAGTCCCTGCTCATTGGCTAGCTTGATTTGCTTAACGACATCGTCCTTGGCATCCTCTCCTTGAACAATTGCCGGATAAAGGATCAGTCTGGTCATAGGGTAACGTCTGGAGACTGTATGAATAATATCACGGATTGCCGCTCCAGTTGGAGAGGTTACTACGCCAATACAGGTTGGAAAAAGTGGAAGCTGCTTCTTGTGCTCAGGTGAAAAAAGCCCCTCCTTCTCCAGCTCTGCCTTTAATTTTTGAAAGGCAAGATATAAATCTCCAATGCCGTCGCTTTTCATTTCTCTTATGTTAATTTGATAGGTTCCAGCTGGCTCATATACCGTAACATTTCCCTTGACAAAAACCTTCATTCCATCCTGTGGCTCAAATTTCACCGTTTTAGCAAAGCTAGAAAACATCGTGACTGAAATCGCCGCATTTTCATCCTTTAGAGTAAAATAAAAATGCCCACGGGAATTATGCTTAAAATTAGATATTTCACCTTCCAGCAAAACCTCTTCTAAATTATGATCGTGGTCAAATTTATATTTTATATATTTTGTCAAGGCAGAAACTGTCAAATACCGTTCTTCCATTATCCCACCTACTTTAACATTTTATTTATATTATCCAAAAGACGGTTATTAAAGCTGGTAGCCTTATGGTCTCCCTGATCAGAGTAGAGCTTTGTTATTTCTAAAGCCTCATTGATGATAACCTCTCTAGGTTCTTTACCAAGCATTTCAGAAACCGCCAACCGAATGATTGCCTTATCTACAAGATTGAGACGGTCTATCGTATAATGCTCTAAAGCTTGTCGTATAATGTCATCTATTTTCTCTAAATTCGCTTCACAGGTTCTAGCTAATGTAATCGCAAGCTCATCCTGCTCCTCTTCCATCGAAAAAGCAATGGCTGTATCAATATCCATTTGATTAAAATCCATCGTATATAAAATTTGCATTGCCTTGATTCTAGCCATTCTCTTCATAATATTAATACCAATCCTTAAAAAACTTCATTATCATTTTACCATAAAACTATGACTTCTTCAACTAAAGTAAAAAAAAACCACTTATTTTAAAAAATTCATAAAACAAATGGTTTTCCTTACAAAATTTATTATTTTTTTAATTCTTTTAGCTTATTTTTCTCCACTAATTTTCAGACCTTGCAGAAAGATTCGTAGTTATAATAGTACCTAAAAGAAAGACAATCATAAATAGGAAGCAGGGCCAAATAATGCCTAGATATTCTAAAAAATCAAAGGAGGAACAAGTATTGATATAGGCATTTGCTTTGACGATATAGATGTTCGGTAAAGCGTGTCCTAAAATTTGGGTATAGGATGGCATCAAGGATAAATCCACAAAACAACCACAAATGAAGCCTGAGGCAAGGGGAAGGATTACTGCAATACAGTTGAAGGCCACACCTGACTTAAAGAGACTAGAAACAAATAATGCCATAAATACCATAGTAACCGCAAACAAGCTCATATTTAAGATGAAATACCCTAGCTTAGGTAAAACTGCATCGGTAAAAAGAATGACACCCACTAAAGAGATTAAGCCTACGAGAAGGATGGAAATCCCGCAATAGCATAAAGCCAGCAAAAGGCTTCTTTTCCTTGTCCCCATAGGACTGATGCTTAATCTACGGGAAATATCCTTTGCTCGAATTTCAAAGGATATTATACCAACTAATAATAGAGTTAGGGCACAAATTACATATATACCCATGTTAAACATAGAATTAAGAAGATTAGAGCTTTTTCTTGTGAGGGTAACCTCTATGCTATTATTTTCTAAAATCCTATTTCTAGTATAGGATAAAGCTACCTCCTTATCGCATAGCTCAAGACGAATATTTTCCTTAACCTGAGTGAAAAAAGAATTAATCTCCGAAATCAAGGATTGACTAGCTAAGGAGTCTGGTGAAGTTTTCATTATAAGAATCTCTGTTTCTCCCTCCAGAAGCCTTTCATAAAAGTTTTTAGGGATTTTTAGATACATATCAATATCGTCCCAGAATAAGGCGTCATCCACCTGAGCCTCTCCTGCTAAGGATACCTGCTGGATATAATTGTCCAAGTAGAGCATAAATTCCTTAGTTGATGTATTTTCTTCCTCCAGTTCTACATAGACATTCACCTTAGTTTCAACATACCCACGATCCTCTTCTATGCTGGTAAACATAAACACGGTAAGTGCCGTGAAAATACCCAAGTATAATAATATAAAGCCAATATTTTTTTTGACAATTTTTAAAAACAATTTACAAACTTGCATATTTTTCACCTCTCGTTTTCCACAAGACTATCCCTAATATGATAACTGAGAAGCTAAATAGTAGACAGGTATATAAAATATAGCGTTCATAAGTACCATAGTAATATAAGGCATAAAGACTATCTGTAATTAAGGATGCTGGATTAATATAATTTATAAAGCTAGCATACCGATTTACCATATGCTTTATATCAACAGCCATCAGTCCTGCAAGTACACATAGACTTAATGATACAACACTGATAATTCCATCGCTCTTCTTTTCTCCAAGTTTAAAGGTTCCAACCAGCATCCCAAAGCTGATACCAGCAATTCCTCCAAGAACCATTGTAAGTAAGACGAGCCCCACCTGAGTACCAAGACTAATTTTCAAAATGTAAACCAAATAGAGATATAAAATTATAGAGGAAATCAATTGTAATAAAACGGCTGCTGAAAAATAAGAGAGGATCAGCTTAGGCTTAGAAACGACACTTGAGGAAATTCGGATACCTAAGCTAGAACGATCTGCCCGAATGTCCGTCGTAATTCCAACTCCAAAAAATGCGGCATATAAACATGCCATCGCAATTAAGGCATAGAAATAAATCGTAAAGAAGGTTGCATTTTTATCTAGCGAGATATCCTCAAAATAATCAATCTCCTTGGTGAGGGCAGTCACAATCTCCTCAGGGGTTCCCTGATAGCCATTTTGATACGCTTCTTTTATCGTATCTAGGATAACTGAGGTTTGTCTAAGAACAGAATTGGTTATCGTTAGCTCAGTAGAGTTCTTCTTGGCTTCCACCTGAATCTGATCTTCTTTGCGAAATATATAAAGAAGAATTTCATCTCCCTCTAGAGCCTTAGAGGCCAATTCCTTTGAGGAATATTCCTTTACCTCATACAAATTCTTTTCCTCTTCAAGCTCAGCTTCCTTAAAGACATCAAAGTAAATCTCCTCTAGCTTGAACTCCTCTTCTGTTACCATACCAATCGTAATCGTTTCAATAGGAGTGGAATGCACAAAATTACCAAAGGCTAAATACTCCGCAGTTGCCAGCAATAGAGGAAAAATCAGTACCCAAAACAGAGTTTCCTTTCTTCTTAAAAGAACCTTTAATCTAGTTAAAAATAACATATCAATCACGAAGTTCCTTTCCAGTAAGATTTAGGAATACATCATTTAAGGTCGGAAGCTCAGAATAAATTTTCCCAACTGGATAATTTTTTTGATGAAGCTCATCTAAAATAGTAGGTAAATAGGATGCACCCTTTATGGTTTGAAGAATAAGCTCATTATCTTTGTAGGTAGAGGATAAAATATAGTTCTTCCCCTGAAAACAGGAAAGTGCTTCTCTGCACGTCTCTATGGTTATTGTGGCACCTGCTTCTATGGAATCCTTAAGCTTTTCCTTTGTTCCGTGAGCAATTACCTGTCCCTTATCCATGATTACTATGTAGGAACAAAGCTGTTCTACCTCCTCCATGTAATGTGAGGTATAGATGATGGTTGCTCCCTGTTCATTCAGCTTTAAAATCCCCTCTAATATCTTATTACGGCTTTGAGGGTCTACTGCCACGGTTGGCTCATCAAAGATGATAAGATTCGGCTTATGAACAATTCCACAGGCGATATTCAATCTTCGCAGTAAGCCTCCAGATAGCTTCTTTGGGTAAAATTTCTTATAATCCGTTAAGGAAACAAATTCTAAGGCCTCTTCCACATACTGTCTTCTTTTATTTTTATCTTTGATATAAAGTCCGCAAAAGAAATCAACATTTTCATAAACAGTCAATTCCTGAAACACAGCCACATTCTGAGGCACTAGGCCAATCTTTTCCTTCAAATCCAATCTAGAAGGTGTCATCTCCTGATCAAATAACAGAACTTCTCCACAATCAAAATTTAAAAGCTGCAAAATGCAATTGATGGTTGTTGTCTTCCCACTTCCGTTTGGACCTAACAATCCAAATATCTCTTTTTCTCTTACCTCAAGATTCACCCCATTCAAGGCCTTAAGCCCATTCCTATAGGTCTTCTCTAAATTTTTCACTTCTACTATCATAACTTTTCCCCTTTTATACATTTTTAATCAATAGTCGATTCAGCAATGAAATATCATAGCTAACTATAGTTCCACTAGATATCTGGTTATGTCCCATCGCAAAAACCAATCCCCAATAGGTAACAGACATTTGAATTGCATCTCCCATATGAATATCTCCTTCCTGCTGACCTTGGACAATGATTCTAGCTAATATCTCAATAGGCTCCTTACTCCACATAGCAAAGGCACTTCCCTCAGCTACCCCATGAGCCAAGCTTTCATTTTCAAAAATAGTAAAGATTGCAGCCAACCGGTAATCCCTCTCTAAACTTATTTTTATATTCTCTGTAATTCTCATTATTTTTTCCTTGGCAGTTAATGGAGAAGTGGCAAGCTTTAAATACCCGTCATCCCTCTGCTGAATCCATTTTTCACAGACCTCTTTAAATAGGGCTTCCTTTGAAGGATAATAGCGATATAGCAATCCTTGAGCAATCCCTAAAAATTTAGCCAAATCGCTGATTTTCGCCCCTGCTAGCCCATATTTAGCAAAATATAATAAAGCTCCATTTTCTATTTTTTCTTTTGTCTTTTGGCGTTGTTCCAAATTCTTATCCATATTTCTTCCCATAACACCACCCCTAATTGAATGAATAAAAATTCATTTATATTATTTTACCACTTTTATAGGAGGAATTCAATAGATAAAAAAAGAACTGTAATTTACGAATTTACAGTTCTATTCTTTAAATGTGAATTAAAGCTTTAAATCAATCGCTTGATTCACAATTCCCATCAGAGCCGCAAGATTTTCAGCCTCAGTTTTTGCAACCTCATGCATCAACATACATACCTCATGATCCTGCTCGTCCTTGGCAAGAAGCTCTATCTTTCTCGCAAGAGCAACATCCTCTTCTGCCCGAATTAAGACATTATTCAAATTCAGACGAATATCTTCCTTCATTCCAAAGGCTTCCATAAGAATTGCCTCAAAGCATAATTTTTGTCTCGCTATTTCCTCTAAAGCTAAGTTAAGTTCGAAATGACCAAGCCGTTTCAGCTCCATAGCACAGACCTTAATATAGGCTGAGCTGTGAGTTTTATTATCTAAATAGGCTTTTATTTCATATTTGACCTTTTCACTAGAGGCTAGTCCTAATTGATGCATGGGATACTTTTTTAAATCATCAAAATTTTGCATTCTATCACCTAGTATTATTTTGTAAAAAAAAGATAAAATTATACTAAAAAATCATGAACAATCGTTAGAACTATGTTGGAAAATACAATATTAAAATGATTATGGAATTTTAGCTTGATAAATCTTCGATCCTTGTTATGAATCATTTGATAAAGAAGAACCCCTGATTCCTCCTTGACGAGATAGTCGTCTGTCCCCCAAAGAATTAAGGTTTTCGGATATATAATTTTAAATTCATCCGATAAGTCTGAAATGATTTTTGTAAATCGAAAAATATGAAAATAATTTTTTCTAGGAAATAGCTCCGTAATTGTATTCCCAGCTTCTATCGTTCCTCTTGTAAAATGATAATTCTTAAGGTTTAAATAACGGTAAGCAGGGGCCAGCAATACCAAATGATCTATCCTTCTTACACTCTGTAAATAACAGGCAATTACACCACCCATAGAATATCCTATCGCATCAATACTATCATATTTATACGCGATAGAGTCATACATATCCACCACAAATTTTTTTATATTTTCACTATTAAATTTCATTTTATTTTGTCCATGACCAGGCAAGTCATAGCTAATTACCTTATCATAATGATTTTTAAGCATTGTGCTTAAATAAGAAAAATCAGATTTAGTAGAAAGTAATCCATGAAAACATAAAATAGCCCGCACAATACATCACCATATTACATTATGAAAAAATCAATTATTCGTATATATGGATTGCCTAGAAAAAATAAAAGTGCCTAAAATAGATTAGACACTTATATTCAACAATACTTATTTATTTTTAATCGCAGCCTGTGCAGCAGCAAGTCTTGCAACAGGAATTCTAAAGGGTGAACAAGACACATAATCTAATCCACAGGAATGGTAGAATTCTACTGATGCAGGATCTCCTCCTGTTTCTCCACAAACGCCAATGTGAAGAGTTGGATTTGTCTTACGACCAAGATTTGTTGCCATCTGGATTAATCTACCTACACCTTGAACGTCGACCGTTTGGAATGGATCATTCTCTAATATCTTATGATCATAATAATAAGGTAAAAATTTAGAATAATCATCTCTAGAAAGCCCCATGGTCATTTGCGTTAAATCATTCGTTCCAAAACTGAAGAACTGAGCATCCTTTGCAATTTCATCCGCTAAAAGGGCAGCTCTTGGAATTTCTATCATAGTCCCCACATGATACTTCATTTCCACTCCTGCTGCTTCTATCTCATTTTGACAGACTTCTTCTATAATAGATTTTACAAATTTCAATTCCTTTGATTCTATGACAAAAGGAATCATAATTTCTGGTTCTACAGCTAAACCCAGTTCTTGCTTGGCCTCTATTGCGGCCCGAATAATGGCTTTTGCCTGCATTCTTGCAATCTCAGGATATGCAACACACAATCTATCCCCTCTAAAGCCCATCATAGGATTAAATTCCTGAAGCTCTGAAATTCTTTCTTTAACCTCAGACAAGCTAATCTGTAGTGCGGAGGCTAGCTCCTGCATCTGTTCTATCTCATGAGGTAAAAATTCATGAAGCGGTGGATCTAACAATCGGATATTGACTGGCAAACCTTTCATCGCTACAAACAAGGCCTTAAAATCCTCCTTTTGGAAAGGAAGGAGCGCTTCTAATGCTGCCTGTCTACTGTAAACATCCTTGGCTAGAATCATCTTTCGCATAGAGAAAATACGGTCATCTCCAAAGAACATATGCTCTGTACGGCATAGGCCAATTCCCTCTGCCCCAAAGCCAAGGGCAGTAATAGCGTCCTTTGGTGTATCTGCATTAGCACGAATATGAAGCTTTCGAGCCTCATCAGCCCAGGTCATAAGGCGTAAGAATTCTGGGGAAAGCTTAGCAGGCTCCATCTTTATTTCTTCTGCATAAATTTTTCCAGTAGATCCATTTACTGAAAAGACGTCCTCCTCTCCATAGGCTTTTCCGTGAAGAATAAGTTTTTTTGTCTCTTCATCAATATAGGCATCTGAACAGCCAGTCACAGCACATTTTCCCATACCTCTAGCTACTACGGCGGCATGTGAGGTCATTCCTCCTCTAGCCGTAATTACAGCCTCAGCAGCTACCATTCCGATGATATCCTCAGGACTTGTTTCCTCCCTAACTAAGATTACCCGTTCTCCCTGCTTCTTGCGAGCCTTGGCATCCTGAGCGTTGAATACAAGCTTACCAGTTCCAGCCCCAGGAGAGGCAGGATTTCCTTTAGCAATAGCTGTAGCCTTCTCCAAGGCCTTAGAGTCGAAGGTAGGATGTAACAAATCAGATAAGGATTTTGCATCTACTCTCAGTAATGCCTCCTCCTTGGAAATTAAACCCTCATCGACTAAATCACAGGCAATTTTCAAAGCTGCCTGGGCGGTTCTTTTGCCACTTCTCGTCTGCAAGAAATAAAGCTTGCCATCCTCAACAGTAAACTCCATATCCTGCATATCCTTATAATGACGTTCTAGCTTCTCAGCCGTCTTTTCAAATTGATAATAAATATCTGGCTGTTGTTTTTTTAATTCATCTATCAGCAAGGGGGTTCTTATTCCTGCAACGACATCCTCTCCCTGAGCATTGATTAAATATTCGGCAAATATTTCCTTTTCTCCTGTACCAGGATTTCTAGAAAAGCCAACTCCCGTTCCTGAGGTTTCTCCCTTATTTCCAAACACCATAGATTGTACATTTACAGCGGTTCCCCAGTCAGAAGGAATGCCATTCATTCTCCGGTAAATGATAGCTCGTTCATTTTCCCAGGAGTGGAAAACTGCACCAATGGCTTCTATCAGCTGCTGCCAAGGATCCTCTGGAAATTTTTCTCCCACATTTTCTAAATACCAGGCCTTCATATTCCGAATTAAGACCTTTAAATCCTCTGCTGGAACCTCATAATCCTGCTGATAATTCTTTTCACTTTTTAGATTTTCCAGCATCAAATCCATTTCTCTTCTTGGAAAACCTTTAGCAATGTTCGTAAACATCAAAATAAATCTTCGATAAGAATCATAGGCAAAGCGTTCATTTCCTGTTATTTTTGCCAAAGCCTGAACTGTCCTTTCATTCAGTCCCAAATTTAAAATTGTATCCATCATACCTGGCATAGAAACTCTAGCTCCAGAACGGACAGATACCAAAAGTGGATTTTGTTCTCCACCCAATTTCTTTCCAGTAATCGTCTGTAATCTTTCTAGATTCTTCTTTATCTCATCCTGTAGCTCCTGACAAAGGCATTGCCCATCTGCATAGTATTTTCCACAGGCTTCAGTAGTTATTGTGAATCCCTGAGGAATCTGTATCCCTATGCTTGCCATTTCTGCTAGACCGGCACCTTTACCACCTAGCAATTCCTTTCCAAGACCATAGGCCTCATCAAATAAATAAACGTATCTTTTCTTCATCTCTTCCATATCCCCTTTTTTTCAAAGCGCTTACATATTATATAACAACCTTAGTTTTCATTTCAAGTAGCTAGAAAAAAAATATAGAAAAATACAGAAATAAATGGTATTTTGTTTTATCTTTCCCTGTTTTATGGTATACTAGGGATACATTACTCTGGAGGGAAAGCCAATGAATTTAGATCAAAATAAGATGCCTGTCCATATTGCAATGATATTAGACGGAAATGGCCGGTGGGCAAAAAAAAGACTATTGCCAAGAACAATGGGTCACCGAAAGGGGGCCTTCAATATTCGAGATATTGCCAACCTCTGCAACTCTATCGGAATTAAGTATTTAACAATGTTCTGCTTTTCCACTGAAAACTGGAATCGTCCTGCAAGTGAAGTTGACTATATTATGCAGACTCCTGTTCGGTATTATAAGCGTTATAAGGAAAAAATATGGAATTCTCCTTTAAAAATAAAATTCATTGGAAGACGGGATAGAGTTCCAAAGAACTTGCTAGCTATTATGGAGGAAATTGAAGAAAAAACGGCAAATCATACAGGATTAGTTTTGACACTTTGTGTGGATTATGGCTCCTATGATGAGATTACAACGGCAACAAAAGAAATTGCCAAGCTTGTTAAAGAGGATAAGCTAAAAATAGAGGAAATCACTCCTACACTTTTGGAGGAGCACCTATTTACTAAGGATTATCCTAAACTTGATTTGCTGATTCGCACCAGTGGAGAGATTCGTATCAGTAATTATCTTCTATGGCAGCTAGGATATGCAGAGCTTTATTTTACGGATACCCTTTGGCCAGACTTTGATGAAAAAGAACTGGAAAAAGCTCTGCAAAGCTATCAAAGTAGGAATCGCCGTTTTGGAGGCTTAAATGATCATAAATAAATTAGACCCTCAAGGCTATTGTGGAGGAGTTAAATCTGCACTAGCTGCCGTCTATAAGGCCTTAGATTCTCCCTTTACTCCTCGTCCCATTTATCTATTAGGCTCCATCATACACAACCAGTATGTGATAGAGGACTTAACGAAGAGGGGAGCTATACTCATTGAACAAAAGGGTAAAACTAGGCTGGAGCTTTTAGAACAAATTACAGAAGGCACAGTAGTGTTTTCTGCCCATGGAGTTTCACCTCAGGTTAGAGAACAAGCTATAAAAAAGGGACTGAATATTTTGGATACAACCTGTGGAAATGTGCAGATTATTCACAAAAGAATTCAGAAACATCTAGCAGATGGATTTCAATGCCTTTATATTGGCACGAAGCATCACCCAGAATGTGAAGGAATATTAGGAATGGATTCTTCTATTCTTCTGATTGAAACACTGGAGGATGTAGCCCATCTAGTTTTATCCACAAATAAAATTTACGTTACGAACCAAACTACACTCTCCATCTATGATACCCAAAGAATCTATGATGCTCTTTCTGAAAAATTCCCTACTGCCGTTTTAGACAACAAAATTTGTGTAGCAACTACAATAAGACAGGAAGCCATTTTAAAACAAGAATCTACAGACTTATGCTTGGTGGTTGGAGATGCGAATTCCTCCAATACAAAGAAGCTTGTCTTAGCCAGTCAATCTGTAGGAATTATAACTTTATTGGTGGAGAATCTAGCCCAGGTTAAGAGCCTAGACTTTACCGATATCCAAAGCATTTCTATTACTTCAGGAGCTTCTACTCCTAAAGAAATCGTCGATGAAATCATTACCTATTTATCAACAAACCATTAAAAAAGAGGCGAATCTACGCCTCTTATTTTAATTCTTTTATTTTATTCACTACACTTTCTTCAGAAAGACCAAAATGATCCAATACCTCTTGAATTTTTCCATGAGGCAAAATCGTATTTCGTTCAAAGCCTAAAAAATGAAGCTCTGTCGTAATCCTATTTTCATTGCTAAATTTTAGAATTGCTGAATACAATCCACCTGTATCAATGGCCTGTTCAAGGACTAAAATCTTCTTATGATTTGTTAAAATTTCTTTCAATATTTTCTCATCAAGGGGTCTTATAAATCTAGCATTTACTATAGATACCTCTAATTTATACTTTTCTACTAGACCTTGAAGCCATAGAACATCAGGTCCATAGGTTATAACACATACCTTCTTCCCTTTTAATAAATACTCCCAGCTAGGGGTCAATGTGTAGGAATATGAAATGTCCTGCATATCGACAAGTACATTCTTACGGGGATATCGAATCACAATAGGTCCTTGATGCTGAAACGCATAATTGAAGGCACCACAAAGCTCTTGCGCATCCTTTGGCATTAGGATGCTCATATTTGGCATGCTACTGAACATGGCGATGTCATAGATTCCTTGGTGGGTTGCTCCATCCTCTCCTACCACACCAGCTCTGTCTATTCCAATAATCACTGGCAAATTCTGTCTTGCAACATCATTCAGGATTTGGTCATAAGCTCTTTGAGAAAAGGTGGAATAATATAGTAATACTACTCTTTTTCCACTCAGAGCAATACCTGCCGACATGTCAGCCGCATGCTCCTCAGCAATACCCACATCATAAAAGTCTTCCGGATAGAGCTGGGCAAACTCCTCTAATTGAGCTCCAACCTTCATTGCAGGAGTTACCACAAAAAATGGTTCTTCCTTCCGCTTTTCTGCAAGATAATGACCAACCAGCTCAGAATAGGAATGCTCATTCTTTCTTTTTATGGTCGTAGAAATTCCCGTTTTCACGTCAAATGGACCAACCCCATGAAAGCTTCCTTCCTCATCAGATTCTGTGGGAGCATAGCCTTTTCCCTTTTGTGTTAAAATATGTAAAATCACAGGACCATTATTCTTTTTAATTCGCTGAAGAGCTTTAATACAGGCTCTCAAATCATTTCCTTTGATAGGACCATAGTAATCAAAGCCTAAATCCTCAAATATATTATCATGCTGGATAAAGGCCTTTAAGCCTCGCTTCATTTGATGAAAGGTATTTGTAATAAAGGTGGGAAAAATAAAGTTTAAGGTCCTTTTAAAGCCACGCCATAACCGAGTGCCTCTCAGCCTAGAAAAAGCCTTCGAAAGAGCTCCTACAGATTTAGAAATTCCCATTTTATTATCATTTAATATGATGATAGGTGCTAAATTCTTTTGAGACCCCAGAAAATTCAAGCCCTCAAAGGCAACACCATTCATGATGGAGGAATCTCCAATCAAGCTGACCACCTTTTCATCCTTAGTTCTACTAGCAATCAGCATTCCAGCCATAGCGGATATCGTTGTAGAGGAGTGTCCAGATTCCCAAACATCATATTTTGACTCCTTGCGGTGAATGTAACCACTCATCCCATTAAACTGTCTCAGTGTAGAAAAATCCTTAGCTCTTCCCGTCAATATTTTATGCACATAGGATTGATGTCCTACATCAAATAAAAACTTATCTTTTTCAGGATCAAACACATAGTACATAGCTATTGTAATCTCTACAACACCTAAATTGCTACTCAAGTGCCCTCCTGTCTTAGAGATGGAATTTACTAAAAATTCTCTAATTTGCACGGCTAATTCCTTGAGTTCCTTTATAGACATTTCTTTTATAAAAGATGGATCCTTTATTTCCATTAAGTCAATCACAAGTTTCACCTTTTTCCCTAC
>UQGR01000013.1 GCA_900540705.1 uncultured Mollicutes bacterium | reverse complement strand
TTTGACTTTAAGAGTGGAAAAGTCAAAGGAGAGACAACTCTTTATGGAAAATGGGTTGCAGATGTAGTAAAGCATCAGGTAACGTTTAATAGTGATGGCGGAAGTGCAGTAGAGAGCCAGGAAGTTATCCATGGACAGAAAGCACAAAGACCAGTAAGTCCAACAAAGGAAGGATATATCTTTGTAGGCTGGTATACCGACAGCAGAAAGACAGTAGAGTTTGACTTTGTCAATGGAGTCATCACGAAGGATACCATATTATATGCGAAGTGGGAAGCAAGTGACCCAGAGGTTATCACAGTCACCTTCAATAGTAAGGGTGGAAGTGAAGTAGCTCCAATTACGAATATAGAATCAGGAAGCAAGATAACAAAGCCAGCAGACCCAGTAAGAGCAGGATTCACCTTCCTTGGGTGGTATAAGGATACTGGTGGAGAGTTAACAGAAGAGTTCAACTTTGATACTGAGGTTATTACAGAAAGTATGGTTTTATTTGCAAAGTGGGAACCAAATAAAATAGCTGAAACTATAACCTCAACTTTTGATTTTGCTAAGTTTAATACTTTGGCTGCCGATAAAAAGGGCAGTGATGGAAAAACTACAATGGACATTACAATGGACCAGTTTACAGTTGGCTTAGGAGTTAAAACAGAGGCAAAGCGTTTAAATACCCAAGGCAAGGATATTATATTCACTCTGACAGGAACTTTGGGAAATAGCATAAGTATTACCGGTAAAGGTGCTTCAAGTGCGGCAGATACCGTTATTACCCTATTAAAATTAGTAGGGACAACTTATGTTGAGGTTAAGGTTTTAGCTACTGCTCCAAACGGAGTAGAAGCTACAGGTTCTGCAGATAATTTAGAGGCAGGAACTTATAAAATTACAACCTCTAAGTCCTTATGGATGACCAGTTTAATTTTGACTGAAAAAGGAGAAAGCGAGGCTCCAGTCACTTACTTTGTGAATTTTAATAGTATGCAAGGCTCCTTAGTTCAGTCTCAAGAAATTGCAGGAGGAGAATTAGTACTAGAACCCGAAGTACCAACAAGAGATGGTTATATATTCTTAGGTTGGTATTTAGAAGAGAGCTGTACTAACGTTTATGACTTTACAACTCCTGTTTCTAAGGACATCACCTTATATGCGAAGTGGGAGGCTGAGGTTATTCCTCCAGACGCAACAACCTACCTTGTAGATTTTGTGACAAACTGTTCAACCTCTATTGATGAACGAATAGTTGTTGAAGGAAAAACTATAACTGAACCAACAGGTCTTATTAAAGAAGGCTATAGATTCATTGGCTGGTATATCGATGAATATTGGAACCAAGCCTTTGATTTTACAACTCCTATTACTAAAAATCTTACCTTATATGCGAAGTGGGAGGAAATCATTACTTATACAATCAGCTTTAATATGAACGGCTTTGGTGATCAGCTAGAACCATTGACGAAGGTAGATGTAATACCAACTCTTCCTACACCTATTTCAGCAGAACGTACCTTTGGAGGCTGGTACTATGATGCTTCTTGTACAGATAAAGTCTTTATTGGAGATGAGCTGCAAGCTAATATTATTTTGTATGCGAAATGGAACGATAAGGATAGCTTAGAAATTATACGAGCTGAGGGTAGCTTAGAAACTGCCTATATTGAGTGGAAAGAGCTTCCTGATATTTTGGATTATAATGTTTATTATAAAAAGTCTACAGATAATGATGCTCAATATATCTCTTTAGATAAAATGCTGATTCGAGAATATCCAGACCGATATCGTGCTGATGTTTTAGGATTAGCGGCAGGAAAGTATACTTTAAAGGTTGTTCCTTTATTAGGTAGCGATGAAATGGATAATGCTGCAGTAGAAGAGGTTATGGTACAGGCGCATGACCGAAGTGGCTTTGGGTTCTCCCAAAATTCAACCTATAAAACAGCTTCAGGAGCTTATAACGAGGATGGAACTCTACGTAGTGATGCGGTGGTTGTAAATGTTACAGCCCAAAATGCTAAAACAGTTACCTGCAAGATGATGGTAGATGGAACAATGACGACCTTGACAGGACTGCAAACCATCTTAGATGCAAAACAAAAGAGAGACACGACAACTCCATTAGCCATCCGTATTATTGGTACAATAAACCTATCCGATTTAGATCATATTTCTAGTGGAGATCAAGGAGTTCAAATTAAGGGAAATAGTGCTTATTCAGAACTAAATATTACGCTTGAGGGTGTTGGAGAGGATGCAACTATCAAAGGCTTTGGCTTTTTACTTAGAAACTGTGGAAATGTTGAGTTTAGAAATTTTGCAATAATGAATCAGCTAGATGATGCAGTTTCTATCGATACCACCAATTGTAATCTTTGGATTCACAATATGGATTTATATTATGGTCAGGTTGGTGGAGACTCTGATCAGGCTAAGGGTGATGGTTCTATTGATATCAAAAAATCTCAATATGTGACAGTATCTTATAATC
The DNA here is from genome assembly GCA_900540705.1 of uncultured Mollicutes bacterium. Taxonomy (GTDB): domain Bacteria; phylum Bacillota_I; class Bacilli_A; order Acholeplasmatales; family Anaeroplasmataceae; genus Pelethenecus. Next base: position 40,604 of record UQGR01000013.1, on the reverse strand, counting down.
ATTTCTTTGATTCAGGTAAGAGCTGTTTGATTGACGCTTCGGCCGCTAGTAGTGGAGGCTCCGATTATTTAACCTATCATCACAACTGGTTTGACCATTCTGACTCACGTCACCCACGTATTCGTAATGGTAAAAATATTCATATTTATAACAACTATTATGATGGTGTATCTAAATATGGCGTAGGTGCAACCTCTGGAGGCTCAGCGTTTGTAGAAGCTAATTATTTCCGTAATACGAAATATCCAATTATGATTGCCAAGCAGGGGTCTGACCTAAATCCAGATACGGCAGGTGGAATATTCTCTAAGGATGTTGGAGGAATGATTAAAGCCTACAACAACGTCATTATTGGGGCTAAGAGCTTTATTACTCAAAACGATTCTAGTACTAGCTTTGATGCGGTAGTAGTGACGAATAGAAATGATAAATTGACAGGCTATTCCTGCTTATCTGGTGGAGCAACCTATAGCGAATTTGATACAAATTCCAATATTATGTACTCCTATACTCCAGATGATCCAAACAAGGTCCCAGAGCTTGTCCAGGCTTATGCAGGAAGAATTAATGGTGGAGATTTACACTGGACATTTGGACCAGAAGAAGATACAAATTATGCAGTAATTCCAGCATTAAAGGAAGCAGTAGTAAACTACAAGACAACTTTAATCAGGGTGCTAGGTGAATAAATTATAGTCAAACGGGCCTATTTTTCTTTATTTAGAGAAATAGGTCTTTTTCTATCTTATTGAAGATAAGATTTCTTAATAAAATAATTTCTTTTCATTTATTTTTTTATAAGGTATAATAATAGAGTAAAGAAGGGATTGTTACTATGTTTGAAAAGCTTACAAGAACTAAGGTGTTTCGTGATCCTTTATATGGGTATATAGAGGTAAACTATAAATTAATTTCTGATTTGATTGATGCTAAGGAGGTTCAAAGACTTAGAAGAATCCGCCAGCTAAGTGGCGTATCTATGGTCTTTCATACTGCAGAGCATACAAGATTTACGCATGCGTTAGGCGCCTATCATATGGCATGTCTAGTTTTAAGAAATGTAGAAGGAATAGAAGTACTTACAGAATACGAAAGAATAATTTTTTTATGTGCAGCCTTGTTACATGACATTGGTCATGGTCCTTATTCTCATGCTTTTGAAAATGTTTTATTGACTTCTCATGAGGATATGACAGTTAAAATCATAACCTCTCCCAATACTATAGTTAATAAAATTTTAAATTCATATCCCGGGTTAGTAGAGGATGTGGCAGGGGTGATTGCTCACAAAGGGAAATACCCTTTGATAGAAAGCTTTGTTTCTTCTCAGCTAGATGTAGACCGAATGGACTATCTTTCTAGGGATGCTTACTTTACAGGGGCAACCTATGGAACAATTGATATGCATCGACTGCTTAGAAGTATGAAGGTTGTGAATAATAAGGTCTTATGTCGTGCTTCTGGGGTTCATTCTATTGAATCCTATTTGATGAGCCGCTATCATATGTATTTCCAGGTCTATTACCATCCTGTTGCAAGAGCCTATGAGCTAGTATTAGAAAGCATCTATGAAAGAATTAAGGATTTGACAAAAATGGATTGTGAGATTCCGGCAAATATTGAGTCTTTCTTAAAGGTCATTAAGAATAATAATGATGTAGAGGCTTATATTGATTTAGATGATGCCTATGTAAATGGCTTTATTAAACAGCTTACTAAGGCAGAGGATCCTGTATTGAATCGTTTGGCCAATGCCTTCAATGACCGTCATTTGTTTCATTATGTAGATTTAGCCAATGAACCTGATCAAAACTTTTTAGACGAGCTAAAATATAAGGCTATACATAATCCATATGGGAAATACTATTATTACGAAAATGCAGTTTCGGCTGTTGCCTATCTTCAAAATAATACGAAGAATAAAGACTATGATATCAATGCGATTCAGGTGTTACTCCCTAATGGAGAGGTTAAACAATTAGATGAGTATTCAGCTATCATCAAGGGGCTTGTGTCATCCAGCTATAAAAAAATTATAAGAATTTATTATTTTGAGGATATCGATGAATAGTATAATTATAGTTGAAGGCATCCACGATGAAATGTTAATTAAAAGTATCTATCCTGAGGCGAATGTAATCATAACAAATGGTAGTGAAATAAAGGAAGAAACCTTGGCTATGATTCAAAAGCTAAGCAAAAACAACGAAATCATCGTGTTTACAGATCCTGATTATCCAGGAGAGAGAATCAGAAATCTGGTTACAGCTGTTGTCCCTGAAGCGAAGCAAGCATTTATCCGTAAGAAGGATGCGATTAGTCATAATAAGAAAAAGGTTGGGGTAGAGCATGCATCTAAGGAGACAATTATAGCCTCCTTAAGCAATCTTATCAGTAACTCCAATCAGCCTAAGACCATTACAAATTTAGATTTATATGAGCTTGGCTTAAATGGCAGAGAAAAAAGTGCCCAGCTTAGAGGCAAAATTTCGGAAAGACTAAACATTGGCAGACCAAATGTCAAAACGTTTTTAACCCGTTTAAATTTGTTACAAATTACGAAAGAGGAATTACAAAGGATATGTCAAGAATTGGAAATGTAACCTTTACCCATCAGCTTTTAAGAGAACATGGGTTGAACGCAAAGAAGAAATATGGACAGAATTTTTTGACAGACCAAAACATTCTAGTAAGTATTGTAGATGCGGCTGAAATTACGAAACAGGATGCAGTGATAGAGATAGGTCCGGGACTGGGGGCCTTGACCGAGCATTTATGTGAGCGGGCTGGCTTTGTCTTGGCTTATGAGATAGATAAAGATTTAATTTCCATCCTTGAAGGTAATCTTAAGAACTATCCAAATTTTAAGGTTCTCAATCAGGATGTTCTAAAGTCAGATGTAGAGGCAGATATTTCAACGTATTTAAAGGATTTTCAGAATGTATATGTTGTTGCCAATCTTCCGTATTATATTACGACGCCCATCATATTAGGACTTTTATCAAAATGCCTACCAATCAAAAGATATGTTTTGATGATGCAGCTGGAGGTGGCTGACCGTATTTGTGGGAAACCATCGACCAAGGATTACAATGCTTTGAGTATCGTCATTGGCTATAAGGCCAAGGCGACCAAGGTTTTGAAGGTTCCAAGAACCGTATTTGTCCCAGCTCCAAATGTGGATAGTGCTGTGGTTCGATTAGACACATACGATACTCTTCCTGTGAAGGCTATGAATGAAGAACTGTTTTATCAGGTTGTTCGAATCAGTTTTGAGCAGAGAAGAAAGACACTGTATAACAATTTGAGCTTAGCCTACCCAAAAGAGTTTGTAGGCCAAATGCTGGCCAGCTTAAATATAAATCCTTCTATACGGGCAGAAGCGTTATCCATCTATGAATTTGTTTTAATGAGCGATTATATAACACAAAATTATCAAAGATAACATACTCTAGGTATAGGGGATGCTATAATGAAAAAGGGAGATATTGTAAGTCGGTTATCTCATAACCACGATATTATATTTGTAATCCAAAGAATAGAAGGAGAAATTGCTTACCTACAGGGACTATATGTTCGGCTACTGGCGGATAGTGATATTTCTGATTTGGTTCCTGTAGATGAGGGGGTTTTAACCCGATATAAAGAAAGTAAAAAGGAATATGAGCAGGATATCATTACCACCTATAAGAAAAAGATAGGCCATATTACAGGTAAAATTTTACACTTAGATAGTGATGCCTTCTTTTTAACAAGATGTCTAAACCTTTATAAATCCTTAGGAATTTATGCCTATGGTGTAGAGCTTTCTGAGGTTCAAATGGCAGATACTATTTTGGATTATGTAGATAAGATACGTCCAAACATTATTGTGATTACAGGGCATGATTCCTACAATAAGGGGAATTTAGAGGATTTAAGAAGCTATAAGAATTCGATTAATTTTTTACGAGCAATTCTTAAAGTTCGAAGTCGATATGACTTAGATGATATTTGTATCTTTGCGGGAGCATGTGGCAGTAACGCAGAGGCCTTAATTGCTGCCGGGGCAAACTTTGCTTCCTCCTTTGATAGGAAAAACATAGAGGCCTTTGATCCTGCAATTGTAGCCATTATGGTGGCAATAACTCCATTTAATCAAATTGTGGAAATAGACAATCTCTATAATTTTTCTAAAATGGAAAAGGGAAGTATTGGTGGAATTGAGTCTTATGGTAAAATGAGACTATTGGTCAGATAAAAGGAGTGGATAGAAATGATTTATGAAAAGGCATACGCTAAAATTAATTTAGCGTTAGAAGTAGGAGAAGTCATAGATGGTTTTCATCAGGTAAATAATCTAATGATCCCTATAAACTTGTATGATGAGCTTTTCTTTCAAAAGTCTGCAGACCTTAAACTGGATTCTGAAACGGATATTGAGGACAATATTTGTCTTAGGGCTGCAAAGTTATTTTTTGAACATTTCCATATTGAGGGTGGCGTTTCTATTATATTAAATAAAAACATTCCTATTATGGCTGGACTAGCTGGTGGTAGCAGTGATGCAGCAGCAACTCTTCGAGGTTTAAATAGACTTTATGAAGTGAATGCTTCCTTTGATGAGCTTTATGACTTGGCTTGTGAGCTTGGTTCAGATGTTCCTTTTTTCCTTTATAATAAATTAGCTTTATGTACAGGAAGAGGCGAGGTTATAAAGCCATTAGAGTTATCAGTTCCAAGTATTCCTTTTTTGTTGGTTAAGCCAAGCTTTGGTCTATCTACTAAGGAGATATATCAGAATTATATTCCAACAGGCCAAGTAAGGACAAGTCAGATTAATCGCTTAATTGAGGCTTTAAAGTCTCAGGATATGGATCAGCTAGATGACCTTATTTTTAATGATTTGGAGGAAGTGGCCTTATCGGTTGAACCGGAATTAAAAAAATTATTTACTAAGATAGACGCTTTAAGCTATAAGCCACACATCAGTGGAAGTGGGCCGTCAATTTTTATTTTAAATGCTAGAGCCATAGATTTAGAGTATATAAAGGAGCTGGATGATACCTTAGCCCTTTATTTATGTCATACAGTATAGGAGGAATAGTAGTATGGATGATTATTTTGAAATGCAGGAGAACAAAGAAAAGGAAGCCTTGGAGGAAAAGAAATATCAGGAGCTTTACCAAAAACAAACTAAGATTGCTAGGATTATATTATTGGCATGCTTTGGACCAATAGGGCTCATCTTTTTCATCATAGGCTTAGTGGCTTTTCTTGGTGGAAATGAGGATGTTGAGCTTCAGGAAATGGGTATTACCTTCTTGGCTTTAGGTATCTTCTTTTTAATTTTAGGACTTGTCTTTCTCATTTGTTTTCCTAAAAAAGGGAATTATGCTAGGTATAAAAGAAATGTGGAAAGATTTGGTGGTTTAAATATATTTGATATCAAGCTTAGAGTAGAGATGTTAGAAGAAAAGGTTCAATACTTGAAGGAGCAGAATAAAGAATTAAAGGTAGAATTGGAAGAACTGAGAAGGAAAAGATAATTCACTTGAAGCCTTGGTGGACTTGATTAATAAGAGGGAAGTTTATGAAAAATATAAAATGGATTTTTTTTGATTTGGGATCTACATTGGTTGATGAAAGTAAGGTACAAAGTGAGCGATTTAAAAGGATTGCTGCATCTGCAAATGTTTCCTATGATTATGTTTACCAAACAGCACTCAATTTTTATAAGCAAAATAAAAAGGGGGATTCTGAGACCATACGACTTCTAAATGTTGAGAAGCCAAGCTGGAGATTTGAGGATGAAGTCTTATATAGGGATACAAAAGATTGCTTAAAGAAGCTAAGTGAAAAATATAACATAGGGATTATTGCGAATCAAGCATTAGGTACTCAAGAAAGACTAAAAGCTTTTAATATTTTGTCATATATCAAATTAGTTGTCGCCTCTGCAGAAGAGGGAGTTGCGAAGCCTGATAAAAGAATTTTTGAAATTGCACTAGATAAGGCGAATTGTGAACCACAGGCTGCTGTTATGATTGGAGATAGAGTGGATAATGATATTGTGCCTGCCAAAGCGCTAGGAATGAAAACCATTTGGGTAAAACAAGGCTTTGGAAAATATTGGAAGAAGTCCAGTGAATCTGAACAAGCAGATTATGAAGTAGAACGGTTGGCGGAAATTTTAGAAATTTTGTAACCCTTTTTCATTTTAAATAATAAAAAAATCCGATAAGTTTTAAGGCTTATCGGTTTTCTTTTTCCATTAAAATTATTGTAGCTTACGCTAAGTGTTTGTCCTTTTAATTTACCATATTCTCTAAATCATAGGGCTGAAATTTCCCATAATATTTGATAGGCATTTCCACATCATAATAGGTGCCATAGGGCTGATATTCTTTTTTATAAATTTGACAGGCTTGTTCTAAAATATGACTGATTTTTCCTTCCTTGTATGGTATTAATAGTTTTGCTCGAATGGTAGAAGGTCCAACATGGGCTAGGATATCCTCCAATAATTCTTTTATGTGATATTTCGTAGTATTAGAGAAGGAGAGGGAGGGGTGGCCAATTATCTGCAGAGTAGGGTCAATTGTTTTGTCCCATTTATTGAGTAAAAATAAAGTTGGGATTTGGTCAGCTTCTAAAAATCTTAAGACATCAGCTACTACATTTAACTGTTGGTTTAGATAGGGGCTTGAGGAGTCAACCACATGTAAAATATAGTCTGCATTTTTAATCTCGGCTAATGTTTGATAAAAGGAGGTCACTAGATTGTGAGGAAGCTTGGAAACGAAGCCGATGGTATCTACTAGAATAAATTCTTTTTTGTCATAAACGATTTTTCGGTTGTAGGTAGAAAGAGTTGCGAACAGCTGGTCCTTGGCTAACACTTGTTTTTCTTCCTTACTGGTATATTCTAAGATGGTATTCATGGTAGAGGATTTGCCAGAATTGGTATATCCAACCAAGGCTACAATCGGAATATCGTTTCTTTTTCGTTTTTCTATTTGAGATTCCTTCATCGCCTTTAACCTTTGTAGCTCCTGTCTTAACCGATTAATTTCCGCCATAATATGGCGTTTATCTAGTTCAGTCTGGGTCTCTCCTGCCCCTTTATTAGACATAGCTCCACTGGTTCCGCCACTTCGAGATTCCTTTTCTCTTAGGAAAGAAACTCTTGGTAGTAGGTACATATTTTTGGCAAGCTTTATTTCTAAGGCAGCCTCCTTTGTCTGGGCTCTTTTTTCAAAGATTTGCAAAATTAAATAGCTTCGATCGATGCATTCTATATTTAAAATTTCATTTACATTTCTCAGCTGAGATGGTGTTAGCTCGTCGTTAAAAATGACGATGTCAGCCTCAAAGCCTCTTATCGCAATGGCGATTTCATCGAGCTTACCCTTTCCTACATAGGTTTTACTATTGGGAGCCTCCAGCTTTTGGGAAACCTTAAATACGATTGTAATATCAATTGCCTCAGCTAAATTTTCTAGTTCATCTAAGGAATAGGTGATATCATATTTGTCTTTTGATGTCGTTACAGCGACGAGGATTGCATTCATTATTATACACACACCTTTTAAAACTATTATAAACCATTTTTTAAATAAATTACAGTGTATGTATTAGAATTTTATAGCATATAATAAATTTATGAGGAGGGGGTAACTATGGAGGAATTGAATGCCCGGGCCAAACAGGTATTTGATTTGATGAAAAAGTATTCCTTGAAGAATAATATTAAAACTATGGGTAGTGAGTTTTTAATTTTAGCGATGTACGAGACAGAGGATAGTCTGTGTCATTTTTTATTAGATGAATATGAAATAACAAGAGAGGAAATAGAAGAAAAAACCCAGGATGTTTTTATTTTAAGAAAAGATTTTGGCGAATATAATGCCTCATTAGAGGCTATCTTACATCAGGCAAAGCTTTTAGCAGGAGATAATAGTATTTCCGAAGAACACTTATTTATGGCTGTTTTAATGAATAAAAATACGATAGCCTGTTCCATTTTAGAGGCTTTAGATTTAAGTATAGATGAACTGATTGAGGATGTGAAGGACATCTACGATTTTGATGATAAGAACGCTACAGAGCTTTCCTTTGTACGTAACATTACTAAGGAAGCTAAAAATAATGAGTTGGATCATTTTGTAGATAGAAGTGAATATTTGAAAAGATTAGATGTAATCATCAATCGTAAGTATAAGAATAACCCCTTATTAATTGGAAATGCAGGTGTAGGTAAAACTGCAATAGTAGAGGGATACGCAAAGAAGCTTGCCGAAGCTAAATCGGATGTTTCTATTCTAGCGTTAAACTTGACCTCAATGCTGGCAGGAACTAGATATCGAGGAGATTTTGAGGAACGCTTTGATAAATTTATTAAGGATATTGCCAGCAAAAAGAATGTAATTATTTTTATTGATGAAATTCATACCATCATAGGTGCTGCCACAACCGATGGAAATTTAGATGTTGCCAATATGCTGAAGCCTTTGCTAGCTAGAAATGGAATTAAGCTTATTGGGGCGACAACCCTAGAGGAATATCATAAAACCATTGAAAAAGATAAAGCACTTGCCAGAAGATTTCAAACCATTTTTATCAGTGAGCCTTCCTTAGAGGAAACGAAGGATATTCTTTATGGTATCCGTCCAGATTATGAAAAATATCATGATGTAAAGATTGCTGATCCAGTATTGGATTATTTAATTACGGAGTCCAATCGTTGTATCATCCATAAATTTAGACCTGACAAATGTATCGATGTTTTAGATGATATGCTTTCTTTAGCTCACATTCTTAAAAAACCAGAGGTGTCCATGGATGATGTGGATAAGGCAATTACTAGCTATATTGGGAATCGTATGCTAAAGGATAGCTATCAGCTTTCCTATCCAGTTTTAGATAAATATCGTTGGTTATATACCAACCATCTTTTGGATGATAAGCCACTAGTTAAAATAAAATATAAGGGTCGTAAGGATGGACTTGAGGCATTACTGATGGATTGTAAAAATATTTTCAATATCGGTCAGGAGGCTGTCCTAGTTTTAGATATGGATGGCTACAAGGATTCTTTTACCCTTTCTAGTCTGATTGGGGCTCCACCTGGTTATGTGGGATACGAGGATGAAGGCTCTTTATCTAGACACATTCTAGCCTATCCAGCTTCCATTTTAGTATTTAAGAATTTCAGTAAGGCGAGTGGAAATGTAGGAGCCTTTATTTCCAACCTGATAACGACAGGATTCTTTACCGATCAAAAATCTCGACTGATCACTTTAAACAATGTAATTGTGATTGTAGAAGGCATTGAGGAAAAGAACTCCATTGGATTTACGGAGAAGAGAATTGCCCAGGACGATTTCTATGATGAGACCATCTGTAATGAGGAAAGTCAGGCGTTAACCTTGAATCAGCAATATGTGACAGCTCTATCTCGGATGAACTATGAAGTATCCTTTGATTTTGATATTGATTATACCAACAAGAAAAAAGTTAATAATTACTTATATGAATTTACCAAGAAAAATAAAAATGGTACTTATGAAATCCATAAAGAGGATATTTTTGATTTAAATCCATTATAATAACAATTAAAGAAATAAAATAAAAATGACTTCAAAACACAAAACAAATTTAAAAAGAAGTCATTTTTTTATTTAGTGAGTTTTCAAAAGTTTTATAATAATATAGGATATATTCCAATTTTGTGTTTTTATTGAAATGAAGTTTTATATTTGATAAAATGAAAGTGAAATTAAACAACCGTGTTAGTTTTTTTAAAAATCACCTAAGGATTTATATGCATTTTTTACACTCTTTAGGTAATGCTATGGGGAGTTTTTGTTTATATTTATATAATGATAATAAGGGGAGATTGGTAATATGATAAAACACAAAGCAATTAAGTTATTTTTAATTTTAGGTATGCTTCTCTTTAGTTTCTTTGGGGTTGTTGGATGTTCTAATGAAAAAGTCTTTGAAAAAAAAGCCAATAATGTTATTTCTTTTCCTAGGAAGATTATTGATAATAGCACTATCAGTGCAATTCCCAGATTCACTATAAATCTAAATTATGATAATGCAAATTTTGTATGTAAAACATATAAAGGTTCTTTTTCCGATACGGAAAAAATAAAAGATGTTGCTTCTTTAAATGTAATTTATTATTATCCTATATACGAGTTTAATAATGAAAAAGATTATATAGATATTCTAATTTGTAATGATTTTGGAGTGTTTGGGTATGCAGTAATTGAAATATTATATTCAGAAAATGAAAAATGGGAAATTGATTTGATTGTGTCTAATTTCTTTGTAGATGGACACGGAGATACGTTAAATGTTACTGAAGATTATGCAAATAGTATAATAGATTCCTATCATAAATAGCATTCACTTATAAACCTTTTAAGAGGAGAGGGGGAATTGATTTGATAAAATTTTTCAAGAGAACTTCACTTTGCTTGTCCTTTTTGTGGACAAACTATAGCTAATTGGTGAGATAGGAATCGTTTCTATATTCCACTATACTTAATTAGGTTGTATTATTTCGTTTTATGATATAATCATTCTAAAATAAACAGTAATTTAGTTAATAGCGAGAAAAGTAGATTATATGCAACTTACATTTAATAATTTGAAAAAGGAGTATAATCAGATATGGTAATAGGAATTATAGGAGAAAATTGCAGTGGAAAATCCACACTTGCCGAAGCAATCAAAAACACAATCATGGCAGAGATAATTACAGGAAAAGATTACCTCAGAATGGCTAAATCGGAGAGCCAAGCAGTACGTTTATTTTGCGAGAAACTTCAAAACTCTTTGAACGGAGAAAATATAATTTATGTTATCTCCGAAAGAGAACATATTAGTTTACTACCCAATGGTGCGGTCAAAATACTTGTCAAGTCGGATATAGATACTATAAAGGAGCGTTTTCGTCAAAGAATGCACGGCAATTTGCCAGTGCCTGTTGAACAGATGCTTGAACGTAAGCACGGCATGTTCGACAACGAAATTTGCGATTATCAATTTGATGGCGTATCAGGAGACTTTTCCGAAATTTGCCGTACTATCAAACAGAGAATAATATAAATTTTAATTTAATTTTTTTAAATAATTTTTTGCTAGAAGCATTCGAATATTTTTATTCAAGTGCTTCTAACATTGTCTTTCTTTAATTTCCTATGAGAAACGCGCTTTTCTGGGATTTTTTTCTTTTTGGCATACCAATTCTTTTTTTATATGCTATAATAAAAATAATAGAAGAAGAGGTAAACGATATGGTAAGAATAATTACAGATTCAACAAACGATTTAGATCCTAAAACGATTGCAGAAAAAGATATTATGGTGTTACCGCTGTATGTAAACTTTTCTGATTCCTCCTATCAGGATGGAGTAAATATTACAACACCAGAGCTCTATCAGCTAGTGGAACAGAAAAATGAGCTTCCTAAGACCGCTGCGATTTCGATTCAAACCTTTTTAGAAACCTTTCAAAGGATTGTAGAAGAGGGCGATGAGATTGTTTTTACAGGTATTTCTAAGCAAATGTCTCGCACCTATGAAAATGCCGTTTTAGCAGCTCAGGAGATCAATCCAGATAAAATATGGATTGTAGATTCTATGAATCTTTCTACAGGAATTGGGCTTTTGGTATTGAAGGCTTGTAAATACCGGGATGCTGGTATGACAGCAAAGGAAATTGCCAACCAGCTGAATGAGGATAACAAAAGAGTTCTTTCTCAGTTCGCGATTGAGAGGATGGATTATCTTTATAAGGGTGGACGTTGCTCTGGTATGGCCAAGCTATTTGGAACGCTTTTAAAGATTAAGCCGATTATTGCCGTTCGAGATGGTAAAATGCATGTGGCTAGAAAGCCTCATGGCAAGATGAGGGTTGCCTTAGACGTTATGATTGAACAACTAAGAGGTGATTTGGAAAGACTGGATAGGGATGTTGTAGTTATCACTCATTCCCTAGCTTTTGAGTATTGTGAGTATATGGAAAAGAAAATCAAGGAATTTTTGCCTGATGTTCCTGTGCTATGTACTGTGGCGGGCTGTGTGATTTCATCACATTGTGGACAGGGAACTATCGGTGTCTTATATATGGTAAAGGAATAAGAGCTTGGTTGATATGACTAGGCTTTTTTTCCAAATGAATATTTATGAAGCATTGAATAGTAGGGAATACTATACCTAGGAAAGGAGTCTGCCCTATGGAGAAAAAATTAAAGGAAATTTGTCTTCATCTTTTAGATTTGGGAAAGCGAAACCGGCTAATTAACTACAAGGAAACCGGCTACAAGACCATTGAGGTTTTAAATGTAAATTACGAGGAGCTTTTTGATAAAATTACAAATTCGGCTCAGCTATCCGTATTTCAGTTGGATGGTGTACTCCAAAAATATCATGCTACCATAGAGGGAACAGAGGAAAGTCTAGGAGAGTATTCTATAGGTAAGGTTCGAGATATTGCCTTACCATTGCTTAGACCAAATGATCTTTTGTGCTACAAGAAAAGTATACCTTTAAATAAAATAATGAAGTCTATCTACAAGGATTATAAGGCTACCTTAATAGAAAAGGGAATCAATCCTTTATATATGACCTTTGGAATGGTGGAGTATAAGGAGAAGGAGGAGTTCTATTATGCTCCGCTTCTCTTGATTCCTTTAACCTGTGAGGAGCATAATGGAGGATATAAGCTAAAGGCGGGAGAGGACGAGGTCATCGTCAATCCAACTCTAGCCTATTTATTGCGTACAGAATATAAACTGGAGATTGAAGAATTTGATGAAAAAACAGATTCTCTTTTAGAATATCAGACAAAGCTTTCTTCTCTGCTGAAGGAAAAAGAAATGCGGCTTTTACCGAGAATTACAGTGGGCATTTATTCCTTTTTAAAAATGAATATGTTTAATGATTTAATGAACCATCAGGAGCTGGTATTACAAAACCAAAATATTCAGCGTATTATGGGAGCTGCTATCCCTTTTGATGTTGGAAAGGGCACGAGTGTTTATCCAATCGTCAATGCGGATTCTTCTCAGCTAGAAGCCATTCAATATGCTGTTAATGGTGGGTCTTTTGTATTACAGGGACCTCCAGGCTCAGGAAAAAGTCAAACCATCACCAATATTATTGCCTCTATGATTGGGAACGGAAAAAAGGTTCTCTTTGTATCAGAGAAGCAAGCTGCACTAAATGTAGTATATGAGAATTTACGTAGAGCCGGAATTGATAGCTTTGCTGCTGAATTGCATTCCCATAAAACAAATAAGAAGGATTTTATTGATGAGCTTTATAGAACGGCTATTTTACCGAAATATGATATTAAAACAGAGGCTTCCGAGGTAAAACATCATTATGACTATGTGAAGGATACTCTTGAGGAATATCGGCAGGATCTTCACAAAATTATTCCGCGGCTAGGAATCAGCTTATATGAGGTATATGCTAAGCTTTTATCCTTAGGTAAAAAGTCTTTGAAGTATTCTTTTTCGAATATTGAAACTTTAGATAGTGAGTATCTTGCAGAGGCACTGGAGCTTTGTAGTCAGTATACTACCATTTCTAAGGTTTTAGGAAGTGACTATCATACAGGGCCTTTTTATGGATTTATCAGTACAGATTTATCCTATATCCGCTTACAGGCAGAAGCCGATTTTCTTTCCCTGACTCAGTTTTTTACTCAAATGCTTACTTTAAGGGAAACTTTAGTTCAACGATTACCTCTTCAGGCGAAAAGCTATCAGGATATTTTGTATCAAACGGAATATCTATCTGTTATAGTTCAGCTGAATATGTTTTTACCTGAGTTTTTTGTTAAGACAAAAAGAGAAATTTTAATCCAACAGTTGGAGCATTTCTTTAAGGCGAAGGCCTATTTAGAAAAGAGTACATTGAAAAACTTTTTAGATTTAGCCCTTATTAAGACAGATGTAGAGTCTTTACTGAAGGAGTTTAAGTTCCAGAGTCAAAAGAGACTAAAGCTCATTTCTATAAGATATCATAAGACTAAAAAAGAGCTTCGTGGTTACACAAAAATTAAAATGAAGGAAAAGGATTTATTGATAAAGCTAGAGGAGGCCTGCCAGTATAAGAAGCAGCTTATCCTTTTCCAGCGTTCAAAAAAAGCATTACCAGAGGGCTATAAGACTTATGAGTATGAAGCAATGCTTAAGGATTTACAGTCCTTACGTAAGCTTCCGTTTGATCTTGTCCTTACCAATGAAAAATATGGGAAATTAAAGAATGAGCTTCTTGAAATTTTAATGTTTTTTAATCGTCAAAAAGGTATGGATTTATCTCAGTATACGAAAAACTTTGATAGCTCTATTTTAAATATAATTCAGGATGATATTAAGCTAGTTGTTCAAAAGCTCCAGCAAATGTCGGATAATGTAGAGCTTCTTTCCTTGCATGCTCAAAGATTAGAGATTTTAAAGAGGCTTTCAGATTTGAATTTACTTAGTTATTTGGATAAATTCTTAGAGAGTAAGCAGGATATTGAACAGCTCAAATATGATTTGGAATTTCAATTTTATCAGGCCAATATGTATTATGAGCTAGACCATAATCCTGTGATAAAAGAATTTTCAGGCTTAGGTGTTGAAGCGATTCTACAGGAGTTCAAGGAATTAGACGAGGCCAAGTTTGCTGCAAACAAGGCCTATATTATTTCTAAGCTTTCTAAAGAACGTCCAGATGATAGTATTTTGGCTGGTTCAAGGTTTGCAGTATTAATCAAGGAATATAATAAAAGTCGTAAACAAAAACCAATCCGTCGTCTTTTAGAGGAAATCTTTGACTTTATTATTTCCATTAAGCCAGTATTTTTGATGAGTCCATTGTCTATCTCTACGTATCTTCCAAGTACGCTTGAGCTTTTTGATGTAGTCATCTTTGATGAGGCCTCTCAGGTTTTTTCTTGGGATGCCTTAGGAGCGATTTACCGCGCCAAGCAATGTATCATAATTGGAGATAGTAAACAGATGCCACCAAGCACCTTCTTTACAAGTACTCAATATGAAGAAGAGGATGAAGAGAACTACGAGGATGTTTTAGAATCCATTCTAGATAAAGGAGGAAGTATTTTCCCTACAAAGCGTCTTTTATGGCATTATCGTAGTAGAAGCGAGGAGCTTATCGCTTTTTCCAATCAAAAGTTTTATGAATCTGGATTGATTACTATTCCACAGGCAAAATCTCATGAGCCTGGCTTTGGAATTGATTTTCATTATCTCCCTAATGGAATCTATGAGGTCAAGTCTAGGACAAATCTGCAGGAGGCTAATTATATTACGGATTTGGTATTCCGTCATTTTAGGGATAAACCAAACCAGTCCTTGGGAGTTGTGGCCTTTTCAAATGCCCAAGCGGATTTGATTTCTGATTTGATTGAGGAACGGATGAAGGACCATCAGGAGCTTTTCCCTTACTTTGCAGAGGATAAGGAGGAACCCTTCTTTGTAAAGAACCTAGAATCTGTACAGGGGGATGAAAGAGATGTTATCTTCTTTAGTATCTGTTATGGATATACCAAGGAGAATCGGTTTTATCAGCGCTTTGGTCCTTTAAACACGGTAGGTGGAGAAAGAAGACTGAACGTTGCGATAACACGCGCCAAGATGAATGTTTGCGTTGTAAGCTCTATTCGTTCAAGTGATATTCGCTTGGAAAATACGGAATCCATAGGAGTTAAGCTGTTAAAATCCTATCTGTCCTATGCGGAGGATATTACTACCCCAAAGCATTGGACGGAGGAGGTGAAGGATGGAGTTCTTTTGGATGTATCTCGTTATTTGCTGAGTCAGGGCTTTTTGGTTCAAAAGAGGGTTGGCTCCTCTTCCTTTAAAATAGATATTGCTGTTCTACATCCAGCAACTAAGGAATTTGTGGCTGCCATTATGCTGGATGGGCCATCCTATTGTATCGGCAATTGTGGAGATGCAAACCGACTACAGGAGCTTTTACTAGAGCGGTTGGGTTGGAGATTTTATCGTATTTTTTCAACCTTATGGCTGCATCAAGAGAAGCTGGAAAAGGAAAAGCTTCTTCAATTCTTAAAACAGGTATTTACAGATAAGCTTCCAAACAAGGTGAATAGAAAAGAAGAAACTTATCTATTGAAAAATGAAGAAACGATTGATGACAGCTTTGAAGAGTACCAGCAGGTATCACCTGAGGAAATCCGACGATTGTCTGAAAAAAAATCTATTCCTCAGGTGATTCGTCACATTGTTCAAAGGGAAGGGCCAATCCATCAGGACTACCTTTTAAAAAGAATTTGCTTCCTATATGGAAGAACGAAGGTTACAGCTCCTGTTAGAGCTATGTTTTTAGAGGATTTAGACCAGCTCAGCTTATTCTCTCAAGATGGCTTTTTAGGAGTTCAGCCATTTGCTGCAATAGGTCTTCGAATCAATTCAGATCGGGATATAGAGTATATTCCTTTAGAGGAGCTAAAGGATGCCATCTACAAGATTGTGAAGAAGAGCAATGGTATCACCAAGGAAGGTTGTTATAAAGCGGTTGGCAGGCTATTGGGCTATAGTCGAGTGAGTGAGCATGCTGTTTCCATATTGGAGAATGCCCTAGTGTTTTTAAAACTAGATGGAGTTCTTGTTGAAAAGCAGGAATGTCTATATATTTAACAATTTAAAGATAAAATTTAAGGTATCCAAAGTGGTACCTTTTTTCTTTAACAAACTGGCTATTGAAAAAGAATCAGTTTTGAGGTTTACTAGAAAAAGGAAAAGAGGGTTACTTATGGGAAAAAACAATCTGCTTTTAAAAAATATGATATTAACGGCTATATTTTCTGGATTATGCTTTGTAGGAGTATATATTAAAATTCAACTGCCAGTAGGGATGATTCATTTGGGGAATTTTATTTGTATCATAGCTTCCCTATTATGTGGTGGTCTGGTTGGAGGAATATCTGGTTCCTTGGGAATGGGACTTTCTGATATTCTTTACTATGGAGGCTTCAGTGCTGGAGTAGCTAGGACCCTTTTGTTAAAATTCGGGATGGGGGTCCTAGTAGGATACAGCTTTCGTTTTTTATTAAAAAAGAAATGGAACCCTCGAATCTTTAATCTTGGGTTCCTGAGTATATTTACTTGTTTATTTATTCTTTCTATTGTTGGTTGTTCCTTAGGAGGATTTTTAATTGGAGATAAGCATGTGGATATCCACTATACCATTCCTTTATTTTTAGGACTGGTTGTTTTGATGTTCAGCTTAGCTCTCCTTTTTGATCGTAAATTGAATCGAATATCCAAGATAGCTTTAGCCGCAACAACCATAGGTATTCTTTTTAATTGTTTTGGAGAAATCTATATTAAGACGATTTTATACTATTGGTTATCCAATTATACCAGCTTAGAGGGGGCCTACATTTACGCTGTAAGTGGAATTCCCAGTTTGGCGATTACCTCCTGTTTAACCTGTATCTTGTGTGCTTTTTTATTTACTCCCATTTATACGGCAACCAAACCCTTTTTAAGGGAAACCTTAGATTAAAGAATTTCTTTATTGAAATGACCCCTTGTATCCGTGTCTCTACAGAATCGTTTTGTCTTTTCTTTTGTTTTAAGCTTTTGTTGGAATGCTTTAAGAATGCTTAAGGCTTGCTCCTTGGTTTCTATGGTAAATTGTAATCGGTAGGCAGCAATTCCCTCTATCCCTTCTAGGTCATCAATCAAATTTAAAATTTTACCATTGAGTAAAGTGGTTGTACAATCGTCGTGGGATAGAAGAGGGAACTGGCCATATTCATCCTTTAATACAAATTGACTTTCCTTACATTTCCCACAGAGCTTGTAAACCTTTAATGGACAATACTTAGTATATAGCATATGGGCATGGCCATAGACGATCATTTCTAGCTCTGGAGTACCTCCAAAGTGGTTTTGGTAGGAAGCTAAAAGAGCTTTAATCTCCTGACGATTAATTTCATAGGATAAGGTGACTCTTTTTACACCACTCTTATGTAATACATATACAGAGGGGGCATTTACCACATTTAAAGAGAAATCACTAATGATTTCATTTTTCCCCTGATAGGCATAAATACCTCCATATCCTCCTACGAGTAGAAAACCATTCTTAGCAGAATAGCTTGTATTATTTCTAGGGATAAAATTGTCTTTTGTATAGATGGTTTGAATACCACATTCTACCGCTGCCTCATATTGTTCTTGGGTTGTGGCAAAAACAGTTAAAATGGGCTCCTGTAGAGGGAAGAAGAGCTTAGGATAATCTTTCTTTTTTAAAGGGATATATTCTCTTTCAAATATTCGTTTTTGATTCAATTGTTCCACAATGTATCTTCTAGCCTCGTTAATTTCACTTGCTTGTATAAATACAGCATCTGTATTGAAATCCACAGCCTCTAGTTCATATACCGTATCCTTCAAGCGGTTAAACTGCTTATAAAAGCTTCCTTCATCGGCTGGCTGGCGCACGGCTTTTTCTAAAGCCTTTGTTCCCTCATAGGAGATGGATACATTTCTGCAGGAAGCATGAATTAGAAGAGGAGATCCTTGATAGGCAATGACCTGTAGTTCTATTGGAAAACGTCTAAACTCCTTAGGATAGCTTTTCTCTAGCTCTTCGTAAAATTTGATATCCTTTGTCTTATATACAGGATCTCCCTTTTGGAGTTCCTCTTTTATTTTTATAAAACATGTTGAAGAGGCTGAGGAGATGAATTCTCCCTTATTGTTGTAAAGTCTTGTGGCAGTTAGATTGATATCTTCTCCATTATGGTCTATGCGGATTCCATCGTTTTGATTCAAAGACTCAGTTAATTCTAGCTGATAGCCCTCCTTTGTTTTATTCTTGATTTTTCCGATGAAATATCCAAAATTGTTAGGCTTTAAAATATTGGTGATATTCTTTTTATCCTCGTGGAACATATATCCTTTGGTAAAGGTTCGATTGAAGGTTTTGACCAGTTGATTCGTATTGGGTATTCCTTCATCTAAGGCCTTTCGATATGCTGAAACCACATTCGCTACATAAGCAGGCTCCTTCATTCTTCCTTCAATTTTTAAAGAGTCTATCTCCTTCAACTGGGAGATATAATCGATGGTATTTAAATCCTTCATCGAAAGAAGATAGGAACTCCCATAGCTTTTTTGATTCGTTATATCCACTAGTTCATATGGTTTTCTACAGGAGCCTACACAGCGTCCCCGATTCCCACTTCGATAGCCGATAAGACCAGACATTAAACAATTCCCTGAATAGGAGACACAAAGGGCTCCATGAATAAATATTTCTAGTGGGATTTTGGCAATCCTTTTAATTTCTTTTATTTTTTCTATAGGAACCTCGCGCGATAATACAACTCGGCTTACTCCTAACTCCTTAAAAAAGAGAGTCCCCTCTAAATCATCAATCCCCATCTGTGTTGAGCAATGGGCTTCCATAGAAGGATAGGTTTGGATGACATAATCTAATACTGCAAGATCTTGAATGATAATTCCATCAACACAGGCATAGTACAAAAAGTCTACTAGCTTATGCATATCCTCTAGTTCATCCTCAAAAATGATAGTATTTAAGGTAACATAGATTTTTACTTCTCTTAAATGGGCATAAAGTACAGCTTCCTTCAAAGCTTTTTCGTCAAAATTAGAAGCATAGGCTCTGGCACCAAATTTATTCATTCCTAAATATATTGCATCTGCACCATTTGAGATGGCAGCGACTAACGCTTCAAAGCTGCCAGCAGGGGCTAAAAGTTCACTCATAAAAATCACCTTTTAAATTTTAACATAATTCTTTAAAAATTGATATGATTTTTATAGATATCCCAAAATCCAATGATAAAGGCAATATTATATGGTGGGTTAAAATATCTATCGTTTGCTTGAATTTTACTTTAACTTATAGTACAATAAAATAGTAACACTATGAGAGCGTTTACAAGGAGGAATTATACGATGAAAAAATTATGGATAGGGCTTCTAGGACTATTTATGATCTTTACTGTTGTCGGCTGTGGTGGGACTACAGACGAGGTGAAAACCTATACAGTAACTTATGAAATTAATGGACATGGAACTCAACCAGAAAATTTAACAGAGGTTACAGCATTACCAGCTAGCTTACCTGTATTAAGTGAAGAGGGCTGGACATTTGATGGTTGGTTTGAGGATAATACGACTTTCCAAACTCCAGCAACGCCAAATCAAACTTTATCAAGTGATTTGACGCTTTATGCAAAGTGGACCGAGGATGGTCAGGTTGTAGTACCAGATGAATTAGACCCTTATGATGAAGAGGTTGTTGTTTCTGGATTAGATATCGATACAAAGGGAAATGATATCGTTTATTTTGGGGATACCCTAAAGGATCATCCTTTTGATGTGAGTATCGTTTTGACTAAGGCAGCACCAAGTGAGGATCAGGATGCATTGTTCCTATCTGTGAAGGTGGAAAATTATAGTCTTGATGATACTAAGGTGGATTATTACCATGAGGGTGTTTACTATGTTAAGATTAAGGCTCGTTATTTGAGATATGTATCTGAAAAGGAAGTAAGAGTTACCGTTAAGGCAGACCGTTATGAGAGCTTAGGGGTAAAGCATTTGATGGGTATCAAATGTGCTGAATCTGTGACGGTTTCCATTGGTAGTGCGGCAGAAAATATTAAGCCATCCGATGTTTATCTAATTTATACTGAAAATAAATATGAAAACGGAGAACTGGTTTATATAGAAGAGCGTAAAAGAACCGGTTATGAATTGGTTGGATTAAATGATATTGATACCAGCAAGGCTGGAAGCTATGTGGTTTATGTTACCTATTCAGAAACATATGATGGGAATGTAACTATTCAAGTAAAGACATTCTTTACGGTAATTGTAGGATAGGAGGAGAAGAAAATGAAGAAAAAAATAATTGCAGGGTTAACGTTATTATCTTTAGGCTTTGTTGCAACTTCAGCGACTCTTATTCCTGTTCATGCAGCAGAGGCAGAGGCTCCAGGTAATATCTATGTAAGTCCAACAGGCAAGGACACAAATGCGGGAACTAAGGAATCTCCTTTAGATTTCTTTACCGCTCAGCTAAGAGCTGTTCCTGGTCAAACCATTTTAATGGCTGAAGGAAGCTATAAGAGTACGACCAGATATATGATTAACAATAGTGGCTCTAACGGTAAAATGATTACGGTAAAGCCAGAGGTAGAAGGCTCTAAGGTTGTGTTTGATTTTACAGGAATGAAGGTTCTTGGTACAAACCGTGGTATCCAGTTAAATGGTGACTACTGGCATTTCTATGGAGTAGAGGTTACTGGTGCTGGAGATAATGGTATGTATATTGGTGGTTCTAATAACATCATTGAAAACTGTCAATTCTATAAGAATGCAGATACGGGTCTTCAGCTAGGTAGAGGAAGTGGCTCCTATAAGGACATTAGCTTATGGCCTAGCAACAACCTAATTAAGAATTGTACTTCCTTTTATAATTATGATGTGGAGACATTAGGCGAGAATGCAGATGGCTTTGGTGCTAAGCTAACCATTGGCTATGGAAATGTATTTGATGGCTGTATCGCCTATAGAAATTCTGACGATGGTTGGGATTTATATGCTAAGGAGGACAGTGGAAATATTGGTACTGTAGTACTATATAACTGTGTATCCTTTGAAAATGGCTTTATCGCTGAAGGGCGTGAATTGACCGATGGTGGAATCAGCTTTGATACGGTGAATGGTGATGGTATCGGCTTTAAGCTTGGTGGTGGTGTTATGGAGGGTGACGTTATTGTAGAAAATTGTTATGCCTTCAACAACAAGCTTCATGGCTTTTCAGATAACTCAAATCCAGGATTTATTCAAATGAAGAATTGTACAGCGTTTAACAACTGTATTGGTGTGAATGCAGATGGTACAGTGGCTGAAAGAGGTGTACCTGGTACTGAAAACAAATCAAACAATTTTGATATGGCTCGTGATACAAAGAGCTATAACTCCTACTATGGATTACTATCCTATGTAAATAATCAGGCAAACTTTAAGGATGAGGGAAATAATTCCTATAACCAGGATAAATTTAGAGGAAGTACCGCTTACTCTATTTTCCAAACCTCCTATGATAAGGATGCTAAAAAGGAAAATTATTTATCTGTTTCTGAATTCCAAGAGGCTAGTGCGTATAGCGGTGATGTTTTACCAATGCTGGAGACGCCTTATACAGAGCTTACAGATGCAAGCTTCGCTAGTATTGCAAGCATCAATGCGATTGGAGATAAGCTATATAACATTCATACTTTATTAAGAAATAAAGATATGTCTATCAATATGGGAGACACCTTACGTATTGTAGATGAAAAGCTATTAACCTTCGCTGATGGCAATCCAATAGGTGCAAACCTTTCTAAGTCTTCTTATGCAGAGTATAAGCATTTTGATTATAGTGATTTATCTGGACTAGATACAGATAAGCTTTTGGTAAGAGGCGCTTGTGATGTATTGGATGTTGCGACAAACATGGAAGCTGTTTACCAAAACTTTGAGGTTGCAGCAAGATTAAATAAATGTGAGGTTGCTTGGGAATCTTCTAATGAGGATATCATCTCCTTCGGTGTAGATGAAAAGATTTCTCTTTCCTCCTCTGTATTTATTCCAGCCTATGTTTCTTCTCCAAGTGAGGATACAATGGTTACAATTAAGGCAACCATTACAAGAGGAGAGGAAAAGCTTGAAAAATCTTTTGAGCTTAATGTAAAGGCAAGAAGTGCTAAGCTGGGAGCCTTAATTAGCTCTGATACAACGTCTTCCTATATTGTTAGTAGATATCAGGCCTTTAAGGAGCCAACTATAACTGTTACAGATGCAACATCAGTAGATCAGGCACCTTTAAATCCAAGTCTATATACCTTAACTACAACCTATGAATGGTCTGAAAGTAAAAATGGAACCTACATTAAGGTAGATGGTATTTATACCTCTGTACCAGGTGTATTTAGAGTGACACATACTGCTACCCTAAAGAATGATGCCACCCAGAAGGCAAGCTATTCTTACTTTATCTTTATTGGTAAGGATGAATGTGAGGTAGATTTTGCAGGTGGAATCAATAGCTTTAGATTAAACTCTGTTGGATTTAATATTTCTGGTAATCTATCTAATATAACAGGTAAGATTTATGCTGTTGTTGTGGATAAGGATGTAAATCTATTTAGTCCAGAAGAGATTGTCGCATTACCTAATGTTCAAATCTTCAATTTCAATGCTGAAAAAATTTCCTTTAATTTTGAAGCAGATAATTCTCTAGATAACGGCTATAAGGTTTATTATATGATTAGTGATAGAGTTGGCAAGCATTTCTCTAACTTATATACTAAGACAATAAATTCTGAAAAGATTTCTACTCATCAGGAATTCTATGATTTAGCACAGGGAGTTACAGTTTCTGATTCCTCAACCGTGTATAATCTACAGAATGATTTAGATTTTAAGGATTTCACTTGGACAGATACTGCAAAGCCTGCAGCCTTTAGAGGAACCTTTAATGGAAATGGTCATACGATTTCTAATTTGACTGTAGTAACTGAAGTTCAAAAGAATGGTAATGTTTTCTATAAGCTAGAGGATGGTACAATCATGAATGTAGCATTTAGAAATGTTTCTATTACAAATAATAATGCTTCAGCTAAGCTGGTTGGTATTATAGGAGCTATGGAGGGTGGCTTCGTATCCTCTGTGGATATGGAAAATATTACCTCTGTAGGAACTTCTGGTTCAAGTACCGCTGTTGGTGCTTTAATCGGTCAAATCATTGGTGGAGTAAACCATATTGACCACATCACATTAATCAATGATGATAAGCAGCTAATCAAAGCTGGAAATAAGTATGTAGGTGGTGTTGTTGGTAATATCCAAATGGATACCGGTAGAACAGTAGCAGAGGCTTATATCTCCTATGTTGTTGTCAAAGCTGACTTTGGTGATGGCTTAGATAGTGGTGGCTGTATTGGTGGTGTAGTAGGACGTATTAAGAATGACAAGAAGGAATACATCCTTCAAGTCAATAATTGTTACTATTTAGGTACAATCACGACAGGTGGAAACTACAATGCTGGTATAGTTGGAAGCATTGAATCTGGAGCGGGAAGCTATGATATCAGTAATAACTTTGCCGACGTTAAGTTCATCTACTGCAAGGGCGATCGTCTAGAGCTAGATGCCACTAAGGTGGATTTAGAGACAGAATATCAGCCATATGCTCATAAGAACTGTAATCCAATATGTGGACGTGCTACAACCTTGAGTACAGACATTTTAGGTAAGAATAATGCTGGTTCTTGGGAGGAGTATTATAGCTCAACCATTTCTTCCTTCAGCTTCTATTTCTTATATGGTCCTGAATATGTTCCAACAGAGGGCTTCTATAAATCCTTCTGTGATTGGGATGTTGAAAATGATTGGTTGATTGCCCAGGACGGAACTGTTTCCTTAAGATAAAAAACTAATAAAACATAAGGATGAACACCAAAGATAAAAATTTGGTGTTTTTCTTTTGTTAATTAGCTAACGTATTTGTTTGTCTTACAATAGAAGAAGTATAGTTTGAGGTACACTTTTTCATTTGTTTATCTGTTTAAAATTATAAGAAAAAAATAAAAATAATGGTTGCAATTGCAATTGAATTGCGTTATAATTATAAAGCTTATGTATAAGCAAATATTAGCTGTGAAGTGGGAGGTTGCCGACACACCGAAGAACGTTGTCATTGCAGCGTGTTGGGTTTTCCCATGGAGCAAGTCTATACAAGATTATAGGCGAAAGGAGTTTAAAAAAATGGCAAAATCAAAAATTAGAATTCGTTTAAAATCTTATGATCACAGATTGTTGGATTTATCAGCAAAGAAGATTGTTGATAGTGTGAAGAAGACAGGTTCAACCGTAAATGGTCCAGTACCTCTTCCAACAGAAAAGGAAATCTTTACAATCTTACGTTCCCCTCACGTAAACAAGGATTCTCGTGAGCAGTTTGAGCGTAGAACACATAAGAGATTAATCGAGATTGTGGATCCAACTCCACAAACCATTGATGCTTTAATGCATATTGATTTACCTTCTGGTATTGATATCGTTTTAAAGTAATCTAAAAATAAAATAAATCAAAGAAAAGAGGAAAAATTTCAATGGCTAAGGGAATCTTAGGTAGAAAATTGGGCATGACTCAAATTTTCGATGCAGCTGGAAATTTAGTTCCAGTGACCATCATTGATACAACACCTAATGTTGTTTTACAGCATAAGACAGTTGAAAATGATGGATATGTAGCTGTTCAAGTTGGTTTCTGTGATAAGAGAGAAAACTTATCTAACAAACCTGAACAAGGCCATGTTGCAAAGGCTAACACTGCTCCTAAGCGCTTCATAAGAGAATTCCGTTTCTCAGAAGCACAAGGAAATGAGTTATTATCTTACAACGTTGGTCAAGAAATTAAGTGTGATATATTTGCTGCAGGCGATGTAGTAGATGTAACTGGTACTTCAAAGGGTAAAGGATTTGCAGGTACTATTAAGCGTTACAATCATGCTCGTTTAAGAATGAGCCATGGTACATCAGCTTGTCATCGTATCGTTGGTTCTATGGGTCCTATTAAAGGAAATATGAAGGGTAAGAAAATGCCTGGTCATATGGGACATGAAACCGTAACATTACAAAATTTAGTTATTGCTGCTGTAGATACAGAAAGAGACTTAATCTTAGTTCGTGGTAATGTACCAGGACCTAAGAAGGGTTTGGTTGTCATCAAAACAGCTGTAAAGGCTAATTAATTAGATTGTAGAAAGGAGATTTACTATGCCAACTATAGCATTATTAAATCAGTCTGGAGAGAAAGTAAAAAATTTAAAGCTAAATGATGAAATCTTCGGAATTGAACCTAATACACAAGTTATTTATGATGTTGTAAATAGCCAAAGAGCAGCGATGCGTCAAGGTACTCATGATACCAAGGGACGTAGCGAAGTTCGTGGTGGTGGCCGTAAGCCTTGGAGACAAAAGGGAACTGGACGTGCTCGTCAGGGATCTATCCGTGCTCCTCAGTGGCGTGGTGGTGGAGTTGTTTTCGGACCTACTCCAAGAAGCTATGCATTTAAGCTGAACAAGAAGGTTAAGCAGTTAGGTTTAAAATCAGTTTTATCATATAAGGTAAAAGAAAATAAGATGGTTGCTGTTGATGCAATCAAATTTGAGGAAATTAAAACTAAGAATTTCTTAAAGTTCTTAAGTGATATCAAGGTAGAGGGAAAGGCAATTGTTGTTTGCTCTCCTGAGGAATTGACAGTTGAAGCAGTTATGTCAGCTAGAAACATCCCAGGCGTATTCCTTACACCAGTGAACAACGCAAGCGTATATGAAATCTTATGCTATGATAAGATGGTTGTTACTGCAGGCGCTGTAGCATACTATGAGGAGGAATTGAAGTAATATGACAAAAGCATTTGATATTATTCAAGGTCCAATCATTACTGAAAAAACAATGGCATTAAAGGAAAAGGACAATAAGTATACCTTTAAGGTTGCTAAAACTGCAAATAAGGTGGAAATCAAGAAGGCCATTGAAGAAATATTTAAAGTAAAGGTTGAAAGCGTAAATACAATCAACGTATTACCTAAGCGTAAAAAGGTTGGTAAATATGAAGGATTTAAGCCTGCATATAAGAAAGCAATCTGCAAATTAGCTAAGGATAACAAGATTGACGCCTTCGAAATCTAATTAGGAGGAAATTATTAACATGGCAGTTAGAAAATATAAGCCAACATCAAACGGTAGACGTAATATGTCTGTGTTAGTGTTTGATGATATTACAACAGATACTCCTGAAAAATCACTTTTAGCACCTAAGAACAAAAAGGGTGGCCGTAATAATTCAGGAAAGATTACAGTACGTCATCAGGGTGGCGGAAATAAGCAAAAATACCGTATTATTGATTTTAAGAGAAATAAGGACGGTATCCCTGCAACTGTTAAGACGATTGAATATGATCCTAACAGAAGTGCAAACATTGCATTATTATTTTATGCAGATGGTGAAAAGAGATATATTTTAGCTCCAAAGGGCTTAAAGGTAGGAGATGTATTACTTTCTGGTGATAAGGCTGATATTAAGCCTGGTAACGCTATGACGATTAACCTAATCCCAGTAGGTAGTTTAATCCATAACATTGAACTTCATCCTGGTAAGGGTGGACAGTTAGCACGTAGTGCTGGTGTTTCAGCTCAGATTTTAGGACGTGTTGACAAGTATGTTCTTGTACGTCTTGGAAGTGGCGAGGTTCGTAAGATTTTAGCTACTTGTAAGGCTACAATCGGTGAGGTTGGTAATGAATCTCATGAATTAGTAAGAATTGGTAAGGCTGGTAAGGCACGTCATATGGGCTTACGTCCAGAGGTACGTGGTTCTGTTATGAACCCTAACGATCACCCTCATGGTGGTGGTGAAGGTAAGTGTCCAATTGGTCGTCCAACTCCTGTTACTCCATGGGGTAAGCCTGCACTTGGATTAAAAACCCGTAATAACAAAAAGGCTTCTACAAAGCTTATCGTTCGTAGAAGAAACGACAAATAATAAGGAGGAAATATTATGGCTCGTTCAATTAAAAAAGGACCTTTTTGCGATGATCATTTAATGAAGAAAGTCGAAGCACAAAAGGATAACCATGATAAAAAGGTAATTCAAACTTGGTCTCGTAGATCAACTATTTTCCCTGCATTTATTGGTTTAACCATTGCAGTATATAACGGTCGTGAGCATGTTCCTGTTTATATTACAGAAGATATGGTAGGACATAAGCTAGGAGAATTTGCTCCTACAAGAACCTATCGTGGACATAGCGCTGATGATAAAAAAGCAAAGAGATAATCTAAAGGAGAAGGATAAAAATGGAAGCAAAAGCAACTGCTAGTACTATTAGAATCACTCCTCGTAAGGCTCGTCTCGTTGTAGATTTAATTCGTAATAGAGATGTAGCTGAAGCAAAGGCTATCTTGAAGCTGACAAACAAGAGAGCTTGCGAAGTGGTATCTAAGGTTTTAAATTCTGCATGTGCAAATGCAGAACACAATTATAATATGGATTCTAGTAATCTATATGTTAAAACAGCATACGCTAATGATGGTATTCGTATGAAGAGAATGTTACCTCGTGCAAAGGGTAGAGGCGATGTTATCTTAAAGAGAACTTGCCACATTACAGTTATCGTAGCTGAAAAGGAAAGCAAGTAAGGAGGATATTCACATGGGTCAAAAAGTAAGTCCTACAGGTTTACGTGTTGGTATTAACCGTGACTGGGATGCTGCATGGTATGCTGCAAAGACAGATGTAGCCGATCTTTTATTAGAAGATTTAAAGATTCGTGACTATTTAAACGAAGTTTATAAAAAGGCTGCAATTTCACGCGTGATTATTGAACGTTTAAAGGGAACTAACAAGGATCGTGTAAAAATTACATTATATACTGGTAAGCCAGGTGTAGTTATTGGTCATGAGGCTGAAACAAAAAATAAAGTAGTTAAAGAATTAGTCTATATGACAAAGAAAGAAATCATTTTAAATGTTGTTGAAATCAAGAGACCTGAATTAGATGCAACATTAGTAGCAAAATCAATTGCTGAGCAGCTAGAGGCACGTGCTTCATTCCGTCGTGTTCAGAAGGTTGCGATTCAAAGAGCTTTAAAGGCTGGTGCTAAAGGAGCTAAGACATTAATTTCTGGCCGTTTAGGTGGTGCAGAAATGGCACGTAGTGAAGGCTATAATGAGGGACAGGTTCCTCTACAGACTTTGCGTGCAGATGTGGATTATGCTGTAGCTGAAGCACATACAACTTATGGTAAATTAGGTATTAAGGTTTGGATTTATAAGGGTGAAATTTTTGAGATGGCTCCAAGAAGCCTAGTAGAAAAGAGACCAGCTAGACCTTTAAATAAGGGACCAAGAAAGCCTGTTAATAAGGAAGCAAAAGAAGAAAGCTCTAAAGGAGGTAAATAATTATGTTAATGCCTAAAAGAGTTAAATATCGTCGTCCTCATAGAGTTTATTATAAGGGCAGAAAGGCAAAGGGCGGTACTGAAATCACATTTGGTGAATTTGGTTTAGTTGCAACTGAAGGTTGTTGGTTAACCAATCGTCAAATTGAAGCAGCCCGTATTGCAATCACCCGTCATATGAACCGTCAAGGACAAGTATGGATTAAGGTATTCCCTCATCTAGCTAAGACTAAGAAGCCTCTAGAAGTACGTATGGGTTCTGGTAAAGGCGCTCCTGAGACTTGGGTAGCTGTAGTAAAAGAAGGATTAATTTTATTTGAGGTTGGAGGCGTTTCTGAAGAGATTGCACGTGAAGCATTACGTTTAGCATCTCACAAGCTGCCTTGTACAACTAAGATTGTAAAAAAAGTAGGTGACGAGCAATAATGAAAGCACAAGATATTCGTAAGTTAAGCAAAGCTCAAATCGAAAAGAAAATTGCTGAGTTAAAGGAAGAATTATTCAATCTAAGATTTCAAGCTGCTCTTGGTAATTTAGAAAAGCCTGCTCGTATGAATGAAGTAAAAAGAGACATTGCTAGAATGAAGACAATTTTAACAGAGGAATCTTACGCTAAGGAAGAAGCTCCTAAGAAGAGAACTCGTGCTAAGAAGACTGAAGAGCCTAGCAAAGAGGCAGAATAGGAGGAGACAGCATGGAACGTAATAGTCGTAAATATTTTACAGGAACAGTTGTTTCTGACAAGATGAATAAAACAATCGTTGTATCTGTTGATACTTTTGGTGTAGCTAAGCTGTACAATAAGCGTGTTAAAAAATCACACAAGTTTCATGTTCATGATGAAAACAATACAGCCCATGTTGGTGATGTTGTTAAATTCATGGAAACTAGACCTCTATCAAAAACTAAGTTCTATACTTTAGTTGAGATAGTAAAGGTTAAGGAAACTATTTAATATCGGTTCCTGAAAGGAGGTACTATCATGGTTCAACAAGAAACTAGATTAGCCGTTGCAGATAATAGCGGCGCTCGTGAATTATTAATTATTAAAGTATTAGGCGGAGCACTTCATAGATACGCAAATGTTGGCGATATCGTTGTTTGTTCTGTTAAGTCTGCAGCTCCAAATGGTGCTGTAAAAAAAGGTGATGTTGTTAAGGCAGTTATTGTACGTACAAAGGCTGGCTTAAGAAGAAATGATGGCTCATATATCAAATTTGATGAAAATGCAGCTGTTATTATTCGTGAGGATAAGACCCCACGTGGAACTCGTATTTTCGGACCAGTTGCTAGAGAATTGCGTGATAAAGATTATATGAAGATTGTTTCTTTAGCACCCGAAGTACTATAAGGAGGTGCACATAAATGCAAATTAAAACTGGAGATACAGTAGTTGTCATTGCTGGTAAAGATAGATTTACAAAAGACAAAAAGGGAAATAAGGTTCCTACCACTGGTAAGGTATTAAAGGTTTATCCTAAAACTAACAGAGTTTTAGTTGAGGGTGTTAACAAGGTTACTAAGCATCAAAAGCCAACTCAGGCAAACCAGAATGGTGGAATCATCGAGAAGGAAGCTCCAATTGATGCATCTAATGTTATGCTATTAGATCCAAAGGAGAATAAGCCTACTCGTGTTGGAATTAAAATTGATGAAAATGGAAATAAGATCAGAGTTTCTAAAAAGTCTGGTTATGAATTTAAGTAGGAGGTAAGAAAAGGTGAATCGTTTACAAGAAAAATATCAAAATTCTGTGAAAACTGAATTGGCTAAAAAATTCGCATACAAATCTTCTATGGAAATTCCTAAGGTTGAAAAAATTGTAATTAATATGGGAGTTGGTGATGCGGTTGCTAACTCAAAGGTATTAGATGATGCTGTTGAGGAATTAACTCAAATTACAGGTCAGAAGCCAGTAGTTACAAAGGCTAAGAAGTCAATTGCTAACTTCAAACTACGTGAGGGTATGCCAATTGGCTGTAAGGTAACACTTAGAGGTGTAAGAATGTATGAATTCTTAGACAAGCTTGTTTCAATCGCTTTACCTCGTGTACGTGATTTCCATGGTGTAAATGGCAATAGCTTTGATGGTCGTGGAAATTATACATTGGGTGTTAAGGAACAATTAATTTTCCCAGAAATTAATTTCGATAAGGTTAAAAAGGTTCGTGGTATGGATATTGTTATCGTTACTACAGCTAAAACAGATGAGGAAGGCCGTGCTCTATTAGGATTAATGGGTATGCCTTTTAGAAAGTAAGGAAAGGATATAAACTATGGCAAAAACATCAATGGTTGTTAAAAATCATAGAAAAGCTAAATATAGTTCTCGTGAATATACACGTTGCGAGCGTTGTGGACGTCCACATGCAGTAATCGGTAAATTCAAGTTATGTCGTATTTGTTTCCGTGAATTAGCATACAAAGGACAAATTCCAGGCGTTAAAAAAGCAAGCTGGTAATTTAAATTTTTTTCCAAAATAGGTAAGGAGGAATAAATCATATGATGACAGATCCAATTGCGGATATGTTAACCCGCATTAGAAATGCAAACACGATGCGTCATGAAACTGTTGAAGTTCCAACCTCAAAGACAAAAACAGCTATGCTAACTGTTTTAAAGAATGAGGGCTACATTGTAGATTTTAACGTTTCTAAGGATGTTAAGAGTGTTACAACTGTTACTTTGAAATACACTGCAGATAACCAAAGAGTTATTAAGGGGTTAAAGAGAATTTCTAAGCCTAGTCTTCCTGTTTATACAACAGCTGAGGATTTACCAAAGGTATTAAATGGATTAGGTGTTGCAATTATCTCAACTTCAAAGGGTATTATGACAGACAAAGAAGCTCGTAAGTTAAAAATCGGTGGAGAAGTTTTAGCTTACGTTTGGTAAGATTTTAAAAATATGGAGGTGTTGTAAATGTCTCGTATTGGTAATAAGGCTATCACATTACCTGCAGGCGTTAGCGTAAATGTTGCTGAAGGAAACTTCGTAACCGTTAAAGGCCCTAAGGGTGAGTTAAGCTTTCAATTCAATAGTGAGCTAGAAATTGCTACAGAAGGTAGCGAATGTGTAGTTAAACGTCCAAACGATACTAAGACTATGAAGATGATGCATGGTACAACTCGTGCATTGTTACATAACATGGTTGTTGGTGTATCTGATGGATTTAAAAAGGTTCTTGAAATTAACGGTGTAGGTTACCGTGCAGCATTGCAGGGTAATACAGTAGTTGTTTCTGCTGGTTATTCTCATACAGTTGAAATGCCTGTTCCACAGGGATTGAAGGTAGAGTTACCTAAGAATACAACAATTATTATATCTGGTATTGACAAGCAGTTAGTAGGACAATTTGCGGCTGAAATCCGTGCAATACGTAAGCCAGAGCCATATAAGGGCAAGGGTATTAAGTATGCTGAGGAGCATATTCGTCGTAAGGAAGGTAAAACTGCTAAGAAGTAGTAGAAAGGAGTGCTAGTATATGATTAATAAGGTATCTAAAAATGTAAATCGTCAGAAGAGACATTTACGTATTCGTCAGACTTTATCTGGAACAGCAGAAAAGCCAAGACTGAATGTTTTTCGTTCAAACAAGCAGATTTATGCACAGGTTATTGATGATACTACAGGTAAGACATTATGCAGTGCTTCTACGCTAGATAAAGAAGTTAGTGCAAAGAATGGTTCAAATGTAGAGGCTGCAACTAAGGTTGGTACTTTAATTGCAAAGCGTGCATTAGATTTAAAAATTGAGGCTGTAGTTTTTGACCGCGGTGGTTATTTATATCATGGACGTGTTAAGGCTTTAGCTGAGGCAGCAAGAGCTGCAGGATTAAAATTCTAATAGGAGGATAAATTCTTATGCGTCAAGATCGTAAAGAACGTAAAGAAGTTGAACAGCCAGAGTTTGAAGAGCGCGTTGTAACCATCAATCGTGTAACAAAGGTTGTTAAAGGCGGTAGACGTTTCCGTTTCGCTGCATTAGTCGTAATCGGTGATAGAAAGGGTAACGTTGGCTTTGGTACTGGTAAATCTCAAGAAGTACCTGAAGCAATTAAAAAGGCCGTTGAAAATGCAAAAAAGAATATGATTACTGTTGCCACTGTAAAAACTACTATTCCTCATGAAGTAACTGGTGTTTATGGAGCAGGTCGTGTAATTCTTAGACCAGCTAGCGAAGGTACTGGAGTTATCGCTGGTGGTCCAGTACGTGCTGTTGTTGAATTAGCAGGTATCAGTGACATCTTATCTAAATCATTGGGTTCAGCTACACCTATCAATGTAGTTAGAGCTACAATAGAAGGGTTAAAGAGTTTAGAGACTGTTGAGCAGGTTGCTGCAAGACGTGGTTTAACGGTTGAACAAATTCTAGGTTAATCGATATGTATAAAATTACTTTAGTTAAGAGCTTAATTGGTCGTAAGCCTAATCAGGTTGCAACTGCAAAGGCACTAGGCTTAACAAGAATTGGCCAAACAGTTACAAAAGAGGAAAATGAAGCAATAAGAGGTATGATCGTTACTATATCACATATGGTAAAGGTTGTTCAGGAATAGTAGGAGGTGCCAAACTATGTTAAATCAATTAAAGCCAAATGATGGCGCAAGACATGCAAAGAAGCGTGTAGGACGTGGAATTGGTAGTGGTCTTGGTAAAACTGCAGGAAAAGGTTCTAAGGGTCAAAATGCTCGTTCTGGTGGCGGTGTTCGTCCTGGATTTGAGGGTGGTCAGTTACCTTTATTCCAACGTTTACCAAAGATTGGCTTCCATAGTCATTCTCACAAATTCTATGCAATTGTGAACATTGAAAAATTAAATTGCTTTGAGGATGGTGCTACAGTTGATGCAGCTAGCCTTATTGAAGCAGGATTAATTAAGGACACCTTAGATGGTGTTAAAGTATTAGGGCAAGGAGAGCTTACTAAGAAGTTAACTGTAAAGGTTAATAAAATTTCTAAATCAGCACAATCAGCTATTGAAAATGCTGGTGGTACTGTAGAGGTGATCTAAGTTGCTAGAAAAGGTAAAAAAGATTTTAAGCAATCGTGAGATTGTTCTTAAGATAATATTTACATTTGCAATATTATTAGTTTTTAAGGTAGGAACCTATATTCCTATTCCACTTGTTTCTACGAATGGAATTCTACAGGTAATAGAACAGACAGATTTCTTAACTGTATTAAATGCCTTTTCAGGTGGTGGATTATCTAACTTTTCTATTTTAGCATTAGGTATTTCTCCTTACATTACATCTTCCATTGTTGTGCAGATGCTTCAGCTTTTAATTCCTAAGCTTAAGGAGTGGAGCGAGCAAGGAGAAGTAGGTAAGGCAAAGATTAATCGTGTAACAAGATATGTTACGATTGTTTTAGCTATGGTTCAAGCCCTAGTATTGATCTTTGGACTTGGTGCTAGACCAGAAAATATTTTGATAGATTCTCTTATTCAATATAAGAATTTCTATTGGGCGTTCTACCTGTATATGGCTATCGTAGTTACAGCTGGTTCAGCATTCACGATGTGGCTTGCCGACTTAATTACTCGTCATGGTATTGGAAATGGATCATCCATGATTATTTCTGCGGGTATTATTTCTTCTATACCTGCAATGTTCTCAACTTTGGGTACAAAATATCTGGGTGCAAATGCAAACGGATTAAATATATTCTTATATATTTTAGTTATTGTATTATATTTGGCTATGATTCTTGCTGTTGTATTCTTTGAAGGGGCAGTTAGAAAAATACCAGTTCAGTACGCAAACCGTCAGGCTTCTCAGGGGTCAGATATCCCTGTCAAATTAAATAGTGCAAACGTAATTCCAGTTATCTTTGCATCAACTTTAATGAGTATCCCTATGACCATTGTAGGTGTTATGGGCTTATCCACAACCACTTCAACTGGTGCATTCTGGGTGAATGAGATATTCTCTAATTCAAAGCCAATTGGTTGCTTATTGTATATTGTATTAATTATTTTCTTTAGTTTCTTCTATTCCTTTATGACTGTAGATCCTGATAAGATAAGTGATAACCTTGATAAGCAGGGTGCATTTATTCCAGGCTATCGTCCAGGAGAGGATACTAAAATTCAATTGTCAAGAATGCTATTTAGAATTACCTTGATTGGTGCTACTTATTTAGTGTTCATTGCATTAGTACCAATTATTGTTTCTGCAGCGTTCGGTTTCTCTTCAAGAGAAGCAGCTACAATTACAGTAGGTGGTACATCATTAATCATTGTTGTCGGTGTTGCTATTGAGACATTCCGTCAAATTGAGACAGCATCTGAGACAAAGGATTATAAGGGCTTCTTAGATTAAGCAGGGGGACAAATCAGATGAAATTATTAATTATGGGTAGACCTGGAGCCGGAAAGGGTACTCAGGCCGTAAATATTAAAGAATATTATGGAATTCCCCATATTTCAACTGGCGATATGTTTCGTGCGGCAATTAAAAACCAAACAAAGCTTGGTTTAACTGCTAAGGAGTATATGGACAAGGGCTTATTGGTTCCAGATGAGGTAACCATAGGAATTGTCAAAGAAAGATTATTAGAAGAGGATTGTAAGAAGGGCTTCTTATTAGATGGCTTCCCTCGTACAATTGCACAAGCTGAAAGTCTTGAGGACTT
Organism: uncultured Mollicutes bacterium; assembly: GCA_900540705.1. Taxonomy (GTDB): domain Bacteria; phylum Bacillota_I; class Bacilli_A; order Acholeplasmatales; family Anaeroplasmataceae; genus Pelethenecus. Next base: position 4,923 of record UQGR01000013.1, on the reverse strand, counting down.
TCTTAAGAAAAATGGAATTGTTTTAGATGCAGTATTAGATGTAAATGTTCCAGTAGAAATTTTAGTAAGACGTATGGTTGGAAGACGTGTATGCAAGGGATGTGGAGCTACCTATCATGTAGAATTCCATGCTCCAAAGCAGGATGGGATTTGTGATGTTTGTGGTACACCATTAATTCAAAGAAATGATGATACAGAGGAAACCGCAAAGAATCGTCTTGAGGTTTATGATAACCAAACCGCTCCATTATTAGATTTCTATAAGGAAAGAAATTTATTGAAAACTGTAGATGGGAATCAATCCCTAGAGAAGGTTTTTGAGGATATTAAAGCTGTATTAGGTGCTTAATATGATAGAAATCAAAAGCGAACGTGAAATAGCGTTATTAAAAGAGGCTGGCCGCATTGTTGCGTTATGTCATGAGGAAATGAAAAAACAGGTAAGACCTGGAATCTCAACCTATGAATTAAATGAAATTGTTGAGAAAATCATTTTAGAACATGGCGCTACACCATCCTTTAAAGGATACGGTGGCTTTCCCTCTGCTGTTTGTGCATCTGTTAACGAAGTAGTGGTTCATGGTATGCCTAGTAAAAAGCAGATTCTAAAATCTGGAGATATTATTGCTCTTGATATTGGAGCTTGCTATAAGGGTTATCATGGAGATTCAGCCTGGTCTTATGCAGTAGGATCCATCAGTAAAGAGGATCAACAGCTATTACAGGTTACTCATGATTCCTTATTTAAAGGATTAGAACAGGTTCGTGAGGGTGTACATTTAGGTGATGTAAGTGCTGCAATCGGCAGCTACGCCTCTTCCTTTGGGTATGGCGTGGTAGAAGAATTTACAGGTCATGGGGTTGGTAGAAAGCTTCATGAAGATCCAGCTATTTTTAATTTTGGAGTTCCAGGAACTGGACCAATCCTAAAGGAAGGAATGGTACTGGCAATAGAACCAATGATTAATGCAGGGACAAAGCATGTAAAAATTCTGGCAGATGGTTGGACTACAGTCACAAAGGATAAATCAAAGAGCGCTCATTTTGAGCACACGATTGTAGTGCGTAAAAATGGTTATGAGATATTAACTACTCTATAAAGGAGACTTAAAATGGCAAAAAAAGACGACGTTATTGAAATGGAAGGTAAGGTACTAGAGGTACTACCTAATACACAATTTATAGTTAAGCTTGAAAATGATCATCAAGTTTTAGCCCACGTTTCTGGTAAAATCCGTATGAATAACATACGCATCTTACCAGGTGATAAGGTGACGATTGAGTTATCCACCTATGATTTAACACGTGGCAGAATAACTTACAGACATAAATAATATTGGAGGTATTTAAGATGAAAGTAAGACCATCAGTAAAACCAATGTGTGACAAATGCAAGGTTATTAAGCGTAAAGGCCGTGTAATGGTTATTTGCGAAAACCCAAAGCATAAACAAAGACAAGGATAGAAAGTAGGAGGTGCGAGATTATGGCACGTATTGCAGGAGTAGATATTCCAAGTGAAAAGCGAATTGTTATTTCATTACAATACATCTATGGTATTGGTGAAACAACATCTAAAAAGATTTTAAAGGATGCGGGTGTATCTGAAGACATCCGTGCAAAAGACCTAACTGAGGAACAATTACAGGCTATTCGTTCTCAGGTTTCAAAGGTTAAGGTTGAAGGTGACCTTCGTAGAGAGGTTGCATTAAATATTAAGCGTTTAATGGAAATTGGATGCTATAGAGGTATGCGTCATAGAAAGAATTTACCAGTTCGTGGTCAGAATACTAGAAATAATTCACGTACTCGTAAAGGCCCTAGACATACTATCGCTAATAAGAAGAAATAATAAGGAGGATATAAATTATGGCACGTAAAGTTACAAAACGTCGTGTGAAGAGAAATTGCCCTGTGGGTGTTGCTCATATTCATTCGACTTTCAATAATACAATTGTTACAATCACTGATCCAGATGGAAATGTTATTTCTTGGAGCAGTGCAGGTGCATTAGGCTTTAAGGGTAGTCGTAAATCAACTCCTTTTGCCGCACAAATGTGTAGTGAAGCAGCTGCTAAGGCTGCAGTGGATGCAGGTGTATCCAAGGTTGAAGTTTCAGTTAAGGGTCCTGGTCAGGGACGTGAGGCTGCTATTCGTTCATTAACGGTAGCAGGTTTAGAAATCACAGCTATTACAGATGTAACACCAGTTCCACATAATGGATGCCGTCCACCAAAACGTCCAAGAGGATAAGATTAGAAGTATTTTTAAATAGTTATATAAAAATATATGAGGAGGCCCATTAATGAAAGATTTAAAATTCGAAAAACCAAGAACAAGCATTGAAGAAATTGCGGATCAAGGTAATTATGGTAAATTTGTTGTTTCACCACTGGAAAGAGGCTTTGGTATTACATTAGGTAATGCTCTTAGAAGAACCTTATTGTCCTCTTTACCAGGTGCGGCTTTTGTAAATGTAAAAATTGAAGGGGCTGAACATGAGTTTCAAAATGTAGATGGTGTTGTTGAGGATGTCATCACCATTATTCTAAATTTAAAGCGCGTAGTTTTATCTGTAGATAGTGATGATCCAAACTTTGAGGCTGTCGTAGAAATTCATAGTGGTGAAGGCGAAGTTACAGCGGGTGATATTATTCACGGAAATGATGTAGTAATCGTTAACCCAGACCAACACATTGCTACAGTTTCAGCAGGTGGAAACCTACATATGTTCTTAACGGTTCGCAGAGGCGTAGGATATGTATCCTCTGCAGCAAACAAGGAATATAATCAGTCTGTTGGAGTAATCTCCATAGACTCCATTTATACTCCAATCGTAAATGTAGCATTTAATGTAGAGAAAACACGTGTAGAAAATGTGAATGTAGCTTCCTTTGATAAGCTGGAAATAGAGGTTCAAACGAATGGTTCTATTTCAGCAAAAGAGGCTTTAGCCATTGCTTCTAAAATGATGATTGAGCATTTAGGAGTAATCGTTGAATTAAGTGAAAAAGCGTCAGTAATTGATTATATGATTGAGACTGAGGATGACACTCAAAATCGCAAATTAGAAATGACAATCGATGAGCTTGATTTATCTGTTCGTTCTTATAACTGCTTAAAGCGTGCAGGATTAAATACTGTAGCTGAGTTAGCAGCAAAGTCTGAAGAAGATATGATGAAGGTTCGGAACCTTGGTAGAAAGTCATTAAAGGAAATTAAAGAAAAATTAGAAGCCTTAGGATTAGGCTTTAAAAAAGATTAATCTATAAGGAGGAAGTTTAACATGGCATATAGTAGATTACGTCGTAGTTCAGATCAAAGAAAAGCATTACTTCGTGACTTAGTTACGGACTTGATTTTAAATGGTCGTATTGAAACTACAGAGACAAAGGCTAGAGAATTAAAAAGACTAGCTGATAAAATGGTTACTTTAGGAAAAGCGAATACTTTGCATTCTCGTCGTCAGGCAGCCACTTTAATTCGTTTTGAGAAGGCTGAAGACGGTCAGTATGCAATTCAGAAGTTATTTAGCGAAATTGCCCCTAAGTTTGCTAGCCGTAATGGAGGTTACACACGTGTAATTAAGACTGGTTTCCGTCGTGGAGATGCAGCTCCAATGGCCATTATTGAGTGGGTAGAATAATCAGCTTTTTAAGAGTGCTTGCATGGCACTCTTTTTGCCTATAGAAGTTAAAATGGGGAAGTGAAGAGCAATTATGAAAAACGAAAATATAAGAATAAATAAGTTAATATTGAGGGTAGCGCAAAATAATGAAAAAGCGCTGGAGGAACTTTTCGTTCTAACAAAAGAAAAGATGTATCATGTTGCTCTTAAGTATCTATATGATAAAAATTATGTAGATGATATCTTATCAGAGGCTTATTTAAAGGTATATAAGTATTCACGTAGCTTCAAGAAGGATCTTAATGGTTTTAACTGGATGCATGAAATTATCAAAAATTTGGCCCTTGACCATAATAGAAATACCTTGAAAGAGGACAATTGCAGCTTTAATGAAAACTTTCATCACAGCGATGTAACTGACAATCCACTGATTAAGGATAGAAATCTGCGTATAGCAATGAAGACACTTACAGATGAGGAACAAAAAATTATTTATTTAAGAATATGGGAGAATAGAACTCTAAATGATATTGCCGATTCTCTAAGTGCAAATGTAACATTTATTTACAGAGTATATACAAAAGCATTAGAAAAATTAAAAAGAAATTTGAGTAATTAAAGTTGGGAGAAAAATATGAGTTCAAAACGAGTAAAAAAGAAGCTTAATGAGATGATTCAAAGTGAAAACAATGTTCCAGACTATGTTTTGGATGCCGCTAGAATCGAAATGAAAAGGAATATTCAGACGTCAAGACTAAATAATACTAAGAAGTTGTATTTCAAATTTGCAATTCCACTTTTAACCACCTTAATTTTGATTGTCGCTTGTATTCCACTTATGATTCCGTCAGTTCAAGAAGAAAAGCCACCCTTGTATGGAGATTCCACAACGAAGGCGTATTATTCAACCTTAACTAAAACAGAATCTCTATCCATATTGGACTATAATAAAAAATATCATGAAGAATTATTTTATATACATTCAGCAGAGCTTTTAGCGGCAAACTATTTAATTTTTGAGGATGATATTTTGGCCTTAGAGGAACAAATGGTTTTTGAGGGTGTATCTATTTTATTCCTGGTTTCTGCCAAAACTTTAGACATTAGTTTTGAGGAGTTTCCAATGACAGACCAAATGACCTACACGGATAGTGTAAATGTATATTATGCGATTAGAAATAAATGCTATGCACTCATCAAAACCCTTAGCTTTAATAAGACTTTCTATATTGCTTTGCTGTTCTATCCTTTTGGTGATTTCAGCAACTTGCTTTACTGCCTCGGTTTTTGCGGCTT
>UQGR01000012.1 GCA_900540705.1 uncultured Mollicutes bacterium | reverse complement strand
GATGGACGTGTAAGGAGGTAGCTAGGGTGGAAAACCTAGTCGCTCTAATAATTATATTACTATTAGTATTAGTATATTTGATTATTAGGAGCGGTGGCTCTTCTAAGAAGTAGTCATCTTTTTCCATAGTCATTGTTTCCTTAAAATGAGAAAAGAGCAGGATAACCGCCCTGCTCTTTTCGTTTGTTTTTCCATGTCTATTGTTTCTTGACATTTTTATTATACGAAGAAATAAATATAAAGTCAACATATATTTTTGTAAATCTTTTTTATAGGTTTCACCTATTGAAGAAAAAAATCCTTTATGATAAATATTAAAGGGACAAGCATGATCATAATAGAAGTCGATTCCTCTTACATTTTCACAATATAGTTCTTGTAAAAATCTCCATCAAATAAAAGAACATAAGAAGAATAAACAAATTGTCTACTTTGGAAGCATCATTTACGTCTAAAGGAAACGATGGACGTGTAAGGAGGTAGCTAGGGTGGAAAACCTAGTCGCTCTAATAATTATTTTACTATTAGTATATTTAATTATTAGAAGCAGTGGCTCTTCTAAGAAGTAGTCATCTCCTTTACTTCACTGTTGTTTCCTTAAAATGAGAAAAGAGCAGGATAACCGCCCTGCTCTTTTCGTCTCCTTTATTCATCTGTTGTCTCTCGACATAGATATTATATTAAAAAAGTCAACCGACTCCCCCATAAACTATAGTTATATGAAAGAAAATACTCTTATAATAGACATTAGAACCAAAAAACTGAAACTTCTAATCTCCTTTGGCTTTTCTATAATTAGCTATCAAAAAATATAATGTTTTCTTAATTTTTACTTTTTATGCTACAATAGTATTGTCTAATATAATAGTTTATTAGATGGATCTAAGAATAAATTTAATGGTGAAGGGAGATTTCCATGAAACAAATTTGGGATTTTTTTAATTTATTGTTTAAAAAAGTAGTAGGAGTTAGTATTTTAATTTTAGGAATATGTGTGTTTTCCTTATCTTCCTCTGCACAGGAGGAAGAAGATGAACAACGAGTTGAGAATGAGCAAGAAGCTTTAATGCAAACATATTCTGAAACAAGTTTTTTCTATTCTCTCATAGATGAGGATGTATCTCATGAGAGATATACGTTTGTGGTAACAATTTATGCACCAAATCATTCTTGTAGTAGCGTATGGCTTTGTAAGAGTAAGGATAGTAATTCTGGCTCTTTCATTTCTTACCTTGCAGAGCCTATAGGAACTATTGTCCCTCCTGACAATAGTTTGACTTTTCATGTGGTTACAACCTATGATGAACCAAATATATTCCTTCATATTTGTTTTTATAAAAATATGCAATGGTCAAGTGTTTATACCCAAGAGATATGTGCTTAAGCTAAATTCAACCTATGGTTTATCCAAATTCAACGGATAGGTTAGAGATTCAACACTTGGTCGTTTGTTATTCTAAGTAGGATTGCGTATGATAAGGATGTATACGAAAGGAGAATAAAAATATGAAAGAAACATATGGACAATTATTGTCTAAATTTCGAAAGAGATTGGGATTTACCCAAGAGGAGGTTGCTGAAAAGGTAGGAGTAACCCCTCAGGCTGTATCAAAGTGGGAAAATGATATTTCAGCTCCCGATATTTCAGCACTACCAATTTTGGCTGATATTTTCAATGTGACAACAGATGAACTGCTTGGTAGAGAAGTCATTCAAACAGCCATTGTGCCAGAAAGTCAAAGGAAGGATATTGATAAACTATTATTAAAAATATTTGTCAGTTCCTCCGAAGATGGTGTTCGTTTAAAGATTAATTTTCCTGTGTCCTTAATTATGATTTGCTTAGAAACTGGATTGTCTATGCCTAGTATGGATGGAAAGGATTATCTTAAGAAAATTGACTACCGTCAGATCTTTGCAATGATAGAAGCAGGCGTCATTGGTAAGCTTGTAGAAATGGAAACAGATGATGGAGATACCGTCTCCATCTCCGTAGAATGACAAATGAAGCTTTACATTCAACGTAGGAAAGGAAAATTTAGGTTTCCTTTCCTTTTACCTACCTTTCTTTTAGGATACAAGTGGGTTTGGCGGCTGATTTTACAAGAGGATGAAAAATTTGGCACACAGGATTATGAAAAATTTACTGCACTTTATCGAAAAATAAAGAAAAATTTGAAGAAATACGGTCATTTCACATTATTAGAATTAGAATCTTTTGAGGGAATGAAAATTATCATAAAAATCTAAATAAAATGATTTTTTTTATTGTTTCTACATAATATGGTAGTGGTGATACCTATGAAGGTCAATGCATTACTGAGAAAAGCCCATTTGGGAAAAGTCAAGGAGAACCATATCATTTCTAATCTTACTAGTGATAGTAGACAATGTGCGAGAAATTCTGTTTTTATATCTACAAATGGAAATAAAGAGCATATTCGGGATGCGGTAGAACGTGGAGCTAAGACGATTATAACTGGAGGATGCGAGGAAATTCTTCCGAACATCAATTATATCTTTGTGGAAAATGTACGTAAAACCTTAGCTTTGCTTGCTAAAATATTTTATAGCGACATTTCAAAAAAGATTAAATTAATAGGAATTACAGGAACAAATGGAAAAACAACTACCTCTACTCTAGGATATAGCTTTTTTAATTATTTGCAATTAAGAAGTATGCTGATAGGGACGAATGGCGTTTTTTATCCAGGGTTTGAGGGGAAGAGTGAAAATACTACGCCAGATATCCTGACCATTTATCACTATCTTACTATAGCTAGAAAAAAAAGGATTTCCTATGTTTTTATGGAAATATCCAGTATTTCTGTGGATCAGTATCGAATTTATGGGCTTGATTTTGATTGTTTAATCTTTACGAACTTTAGCCAGGATCACTTAGATTATCATAAAACCTTAGACCAGTATTTGTATTGCAAGCTCATTCCCTTCATTAAGCTAAAGCCTTCTGCATATGCTATTGTGAATGCAGATGATATGGCTTTTGAGAAAATCTTAAAATATACGGACGCTAAGGCTTTGAAATATGGACTCCATACCTCCTGTGATTTTGAAGGCACACTCAATTATGCAAATGAAGCAGGGATTTCCTTCTATGCGAAAAATTTGTTGTTTAAATCGAAAATGCTTGGGGAATTTAATATCTATAATGCTCTTGCTGTAATGGCGCTATGCGATGTTTTTCATATTTCTTATCTAAACTATGTCGCTTTCTTGGCTAATTTTACTGCGGTAGAAGGTAGAATGAATCGTATAGTGTTTGATGGTAAAACCGTAATTATAGATTACGCTCATACTTTCTCTGCTACTCAAAGGGTCATTGAGGAAGGGTTAAAGCTCTGTAAGGGAAATTTATTCATTGTTTTAGGCTGTGGAGGAAATCGGGAGAAGGAAAAAAGAGCGATGATTGGGAAGTACTTAAATACGATTCCTGCTCAAATCATTTTAACTACGGATAATCCCCGCTTTGAAAAGCCAGAAAGCATTGTCAGGGCTATAAAAAGGCATATTCATAAGGATGTTGAGGTAATTTTAGACCGCAAGAAAGCTGTTTTAAAGACTTTAGCCTCCCTTCAAAGAAATGATTATGCATTGATATTAGGGAAAGGCTGTGAAAAATATATGGATATTCAGGGTGTGAAGTATCCATATTCAGATTTGGAGGTTATTCATGAGTGGATTTCCAATAGTTAAATTATTGGCGGTATCCTTACTTTCAGTATTTCTTTATAGTGTGTATGTAAAATGTTTTAAGCGATTAAGCCAAACAGAGCGAGTTCTGGGTCTAGAATCGCATAAAAAGAAGAATGGAACAATAACTATGGGTGGTATTATTTTTCTAGTTTTACCACTTTTTTTTGTTCTATATACGAAGGAAACGAGTATCATTTTATTTGCAACATTAGGCTTTGGTCTCCTAGGCTTTATTGATGACCTTTTAATTGTCATATTGAAAAAGAATGATGGGCTTTCTCCCTTAGTGAAGATTCTCATTGAAATTGTGATTTCAGGAATTGTCTTTTATTTTTATCTTCAAAGTCAAAATAGCACAAGCTTAAATTTATTTGGTCTTACAATCAATATCAAGTGGATTTTTGGTATATTCCTTCTATGGCTAATGGTTGCTAGCTCCAATGCCTGGAATTTAATGGATGGGGTTGATGGGTTATGTGCTGGCTGTAGTCTCTTATTTGGAATAGGCTTGATGCTGATTGCTTACAAACAGAAGAACTTTGCAATATTACAGATGCTTCTTGCCTTCCATATATCTTTGTTTGTGTTTTGGTGCTTTAACCTACCAAAGGCCTTTTTATTCATGGGAGATGTCGGCGCTTTAGGGCTTGGCGTATTCTATGCATTGACGAGCATTTATTTAGATTCTCTTGCCGCCTTTGTCATCATGGCTGGACTATTTGTGTTTGAATCCTTATCGGTAATTTTGCAGGTCACCTATTTCAAACAGACGAAGGGGAAACGCCTATTCAAAATGGCCCCTTTTCATCATCACTTGGAGGCGTGTGGTCTAAAGGAACTTCAAATCGACCTTATTTTTTATGGGATTCAAATGGTTTTAGTTCTCCTAGCCTTATATTTTTTATAAGTGGTTAGAAAGAATTGACTTTCTAAAATAAAATTTATATAATTTAACTATATTATAAAATTTATTTATGGAAGTGAATACGATGGATGATCCTAGATTATTGACGCTTTTAACCCTAGTTAAAGTTAAAAATTATACAAGAACGGCAGAACGCTTATTCATTACCCAGCCGGCAGTAACTCATCATATTAAGTCGCTAGAAAATCAGTATGATATACAAATATTTACAAATAGTAGAACCTTTGAGCTCAGCAAGCAGGGAGCTATACTGGTAGAGTACGCTAGAAGAATGATCAACCAAGCCAGAGTATTGGAGTCTGCTATCGCAGATTCTCTATTATTAAAAAAGACCTTGAATTTAGCGATTACAGAAGATGCTCAAGCTATATTAAAGGAAAAGGGTCTTTTAGATTTGATTTTTGAAGTGTACAACTCCAATGCTAATATTACAATTTGTTCCTCTAAAACAATTTTTGATGAATTGCGAGAAGGACGATATGATTTTGCCATTGTGGATCGTAGCTATGATGATGACCTTTTTACAGGAATACTATTAGACACCTTTCCAATTGTTCCTGTCTGCTATACAGATGGAAAGTTCAAGGAAATTAAAAGAGTTACTAGAGAAATGCTTAAAAATAATCCTGTTATTTTAGGTGACCCTGCTGAGGGAATGACCATTCATACCTTGCAGAGTCTCAAGAAAGCAAATATCAATTTGTCTAAAAGCAATTTCTATCATGCAAATTCTGGATATGTAATGTCAAGGCTAATTGAAAGTAAGGATGGCATAGGCTTTATGTATCTGCAGCAATGTGAACAGGATTCAAATCTTAAAAAAATGGATTTGATGAATTTTAAATCCTCTCAGGAAATTTATCTGTTATATAGTCAAAATAGCTTTGATAGAGAAACCTTAAAGGAGCTTTCCAGTAAACTGAAAAAGTGGGTGAAAAAAGATGCTTGAGATTTTATATGAGGATAACCATCTATTGGTTGCCTACAAAGAAAGAGGAATGCTTTCTCAAGCAGATGGCTCTAATGCAGTAGATATGCTCTCTTCCTTGAAACAATACATCAAGGAGAAATATCAAAAGCCAGGGAACGTTTATTTGGGCTTGGTCCACCGACTAGACCGAAATACGGCTGGAGTTATGGTTTTTGCTAGAACCTCAAAGGCTGCTGCCAGACTTTCTGAACAAATTCGTAAGCATCAATTTGAAAAATGGTATCAGGCCATTGTTGAAGGAACCTTGAAGGGGAAAGGAACACTCCATCATTATCTAGAAAAAAATGAGCAGGAAAGAAAAAGTTATGTAGCTTCAACAGGCGAAGAAGCTATTTTAGAGTATCAGGTAATCAAAAATTTGGAAATATCTACTACTCCAGTAACACTGGTGGAAATCCATTTGAAAACAGGCAGATTTCATCAGATTAGGGCCCAGTTTTCAGCAATAGGGCATCCTCTTTATGGGGATAGAAAATATGGAAGTCTGCAAACTGTCGCTCCTGAGGAGTTTCCTTTAGAGGCGTTTCATCTTGGATTTTTTCATCCTATTACAGGAAAATGGCTGTGCTTTGAAAAAAAATTAATAAAAGAATAGGGTGGATGATGTCCCCCTTTTTTCATATTATAAGATGGTGAAGCATATGCAATTTGAATTTTATAAAAATGTTTTAGCCATCAACAATTATCGGCAAATTAAACAAATCAATCATGATTTAATAGAGCTGGAAAATCTAAGAATAACGGGAAAAGACCTTAAGGTTCTTAGATTAGACAAGGATACTATTATTGTTGAAGGTGTAATCGTCAAATTAGAAATGGGAGATGCATAAAAGATGATTTACAAAATCAAAATGAAGAAGGATGATTATTTTAAAATTAGTAATAAAATTATTTCAACAAATTTAGAGATTAATGATGATGAGGTAACCTTTGAGATTGAGGGAGGCTCCTATAACATCCTAAAACGGACAAACTATGACTTTAAACTTATAGAGAGTCTTCAATCAAAAATTTTTCGTTTTTTAGGAAGATATGGACTTTTAATTACTGGTGTAATGTTTTTGTTATCCATTCTTTATATGAATATTTATAGAGTTCAGTCGATTGAGTTTAATCGGGAAACTCCAATCAATGATGATATCGAATATCGTTTAAAATCTAGCTTTAGAACCTTATTTTGTTTTGATTTTTGTAGCTTAAATTATGATGATTTTTCTAAGGATATGCGAAAAAAATATTTTGAATATCCATTCATTAATGTGGATTGTAAAAACAATGTAATTCATGTTTATATTGCCAATGTGGATGAAATCAACTATAATGTTGAATCTCCTTTAGAGGGAGATATCGTTGCCAAAAAGGATGGAATTGTGGATGTATTCTATGTCTATAATGGCAAAAGTATGGTTACAAAAAATAAATTTGTCAAAGCTGGCGAGGTTCTCATCGAGGGAAACCAAAAGGTTAGTGGTCTTGTTATGGGGACAACCTATGACAAGATAGAGGTGGAGATTCCTAAGCGGGTACGAGAAGAGGTTATCGCTGAGGAAGTAAGTCAATATTATGATTTTTCCTTATTCAGTATGAATTTTTCATTAGGGAAGAAGCAGTCCTTTGAGCTCTATAACAAGCAGGAAAATTTAGTCTTTAATTTATTTGATTTTTTATCCCTAAAAAAAATTGCAGAAACTAAAAAAAATGCTATAATTAAAACATATAGCTCTGTGGAGGCTAAAAAGCTAGCTATAAAAAAAATTGAGGATGATTTCAGTTCTCATCAAACCAATGATTTAGAAAAAATAGTTGCAATAACAGGGACAAAGGAGGTTGAGCAGGAGGAATCCTACACCTTTACCTTTATTGTTAAAAAGTATGAATCTATGGGAATGTTTAGTTCTAAGGAGTGAGTGTGTTGAAATTAAGCTGTACTATTCAAAACGCCAATGATGCGAAGAACATTTGTGGCATCCAAAATAATAATTTAAAGACGATTGAAGAGCTTTTTGGCTGTGTGGTGGATATTCATGGTGAAAGCATATTGTGTGATTTAACTGAGGAGTCTGCCATCAAAGATTTAGAAAAATTTATGCATACTTTAGTTGAAATTTCTTCTTTAGGCATTCATATTACAGCGAGAGACATCATCTATCTTAAAAAGATGCTAGAGGCAGATGAGGTAGAAAGATATGTTTCCTTTTTAAAAACGAGAAAGCCGGTGGGCTTTAATCAGAACAATAAGCCTGTTTATGCGAAAACCTTGAAGCAGGCAGAGTATATAAAATGCATTGAGAAGAAGGATTTGATTTTTTCGATAGGTTCCGCTGGTTCTGGAAAAACCTATCTTGCGGTGGTCTATGCGGTTATGCTTTTAAAGAAGGGTGCAATTCAAAAAATAATTCTTACTCGTCCTGCCGTAGAGGCTGGGGAATCCTTAGGATTTTTACCAGGAGATTTGAAGGAAAAGGTGGATCCTTACTTAAGACCACTATATGATGCACTATATGATATGCTTGGGGTAGAGGCAACCAATACGCTGATTGAAAAGCAAGTCTTGGAGATTGCTCCTTTGGCCTATATGCGTGGTAGAACCTTAGAGAATGCCATCATCATCTTAGATGAGGCTCAGAATGCGACAGTAGAACAGCTGAAAATGTTTTTAACTCGCTTAGGCTTTAACTCTAAAATGATTGTGACTGGAGATTGCTCTCAGGTAGATTTACCACAATCTAAACGTTCTGGACTTAAAATTGCGGCAGATATTCTTAAGGATTTACGAGAGGTTGGCGTGATTGAGTTTGAAACCTTTGATGTGGTTCGTCACCCACTAGTAGGTAAAATCATAGAAAAATTTGAGAGGCTAAATCAAGCATAGCCTTTCTTATCAGGAGGCTAATGAATGAAGGGTATTTTTAATTATTTTAATACATTATTTAAGAAGTACGATTTATGGCTGTTTTTTTCCTTTATCTTTTTTATAACCTATTCCTTTTATAAGCTGGGAGCTATGGAAACCAATGATTTAAAGTTTATCATTTATGTTTGGCCGATTCCCTTTCTCCTTTTAAATTTGGGAAACGTTAAAAATAAAGTAAATCTTTTAGATGTCTTAAGCATTGTAGCCATTTTCTTGAATGTCTATTTTTGCATTGCCTATAAGGAAATCTATAGTATTGTTGTGACCATACTGCTATTCCTTCAGGTGATATATAAAGGAGCTAGAGATATCTTTGAACGAGATGAGAAGGAGAATGCCAAGGACTTTTTCTTTCGACTGAATTACCGCTTTCCCTTGGTGGCTTTAATCCTGATCTCCTTTAGTCTAGATTTTATTTTTTACTATGTTTTGGACAATACGGATTATAATTTTAATGTGAAATTTGAATATGCTGTCCAAATGCTATCAACTACAATTCCTATTTTTTATCTGATTTTGATTAGTTTTATGGATAGAACTAAGTTAAATTTATTAGATTATATTTTCTTTATCTTTTTAGCCTTTTTGGCTGGTGGGATATCCCTTTTAGATTTTTCCTTGCTTCAATTCACATTTCCGTTTTTCGCTTTTGTGTTGAGAAGCAATTCCTTTGAGGGAGAGAACCATTTTCGAAAGAGAAAATATGTATCCTGTTTATTAGAAAAGTACAATGCTTTATTTCCTTTCTTATTTGGATTTTCGATTCTTTTAATTTTATCTAGCTCTTATCCACAGCCTTTATGGACGCTTTCTCAGCCCGTTTATATGATTTGTATTGCCGCTATGTGCATTCTACTTACGAGTCTTTATTTACTATTGGGTAGGTTTAAGGCAAAGGAAATCCATAGAACGGATTATATCCTACTTTTAGATTTAAATCTTTTATTTTTCACCTTCATCTATGTCCTAGCTACGGTGTTGGGAATTACAACTAGAGAGAAGAATAATACATATTTATTTGACAATCTCATTTCCTTAGTATGCTTAGGAGTGCTGGGGCTTGGGATGGTTATACTACTCATCGCCTATTATTTAAGATATAAGCATTTTATGCAAGAGGCTCATCATCCAGCGCCGTTAAAGCAGGAGGAGGTTAGCTTAGAGCCTTTTGAGGTATCCCTAGAAGAAACCACTACTGAGTCTGTTCAAGAAGCTTCCCTAGAGGTCGATCATTCAAAGGATAAAAAAGCTGAGGTTTTAGATAAACCTACGGACCAATCTAGGAAGAAGCCAGCAGGAAAGCTTACCTTCTTAGAGGAGCTAATGCTATCCTCACCTACCAATAAAAAATTTTATTCTGAGGTTAAAAACTATGCGCTTTCCTATGGAATCAGTGATAACCTATTGGAAAATAAAGAAATATTCCGTAAAAAGGGAATTGCCCTAGAGCTTCGTTTAGATAAAAAAGGTCTTTGTACATATTTATCTACAGCTCCAGAGCCTTGGATAGAGCGGGGCTTTTCTATCCTTACAGTTTCCTATAAAGAGGCCCCAGTTCTATTGAATGTGAATTCTAGGAAGGCCTTCCGAGAGTTTAAAATCATCTTTGATGATATCATGCGACAAAGAGGAGTTTTTAAAAATCCTTATTATGAAGAGGTTGATTTTGTGGAGACTCTCCTTCCTAATGGAAGTGCTGTGTTAAAGGAATTAGGCTTTGCAGAGGATCGTCTATTAGAAGAGGTAAATGCGAAGAGTATTCCTGTCGATTTGCCAAAGACGATGGAGCAGCGAGTTCCAACGAAGACAATAGCCTTCCCTGATGAGGAAGAGGTCGCGGAAATTGCGCTAGACACCCTGTGTAATTATTTTACTAGTTCAGATTGCATAACTCTGGAATTACTGAAGGAGAAAAAGCTTATAAAAAATGCAAATAGTATCCGTATTTTGGCTAGAGGAACCCTGGATAAGCCATTAACCATCTATGCAGATTCCTTTGAAGAGGATGCTGTGAAGATGATTTATTTGACGAATGGTACGGCTGTAAAGCTCCTCCATAGATAAAGTAAACCCCTCAATGGTTGGCATTGAGGGGTTTGTTATTTTCGATAGACATTTCGCTTGATGCTTAGAATAGATAGGATACAACAGATAACTATGATTCCTATCAATACACAAATCCCTGCAGCAAAGGGAGTTTTGTATATGGCTCTAAGCGGTTGTGGTCCAAACTGGTAGTTTTGGGCAAGACCACGAATGTCAAATACTTCACCTAGAGCTCCTAATGACCATTTCGCAATGGTTATAGAGGAGAGCCATTCAATATTTTTGGGTAAATCCATCAAGGCTCCAGATAGAACCACCTGAGAGATAATGATAAATAAAACAGGTAACACAGCACTTTCACTGCTTTTTAGTACACTGGAAATTAGGATTCCAAAGGATGTGGCTGCCAAATAGGTCAAAAAGATAATGACATAGAAGAGTAGGATTTGGAAAACCATCCGATCCTCTGTAAAATTAAAATTGATAAAGGCGAGAACACCAGAAACTATGATGATAGTTTGAAGTAGGCAGATGATGCTTTGGACTGTAATCTTACTCATAATGTAGGAGATACTATCTAGTCCGGCGTCGTATTCCCTTTTCAGGATTTCCCTTTCCTTGCATACCTCTCGGTAGGAATTTAGGATTGCCATAGTGATAGCGACTGTCACAATGACGAAAAGCGTCATCATTGCATCAAAGTAGGTAAATTCCTTAGAACAGGTAAGGAAGATGATGAGAAGCATCAAAGGGGCCTGTAAAAAAAGAGTCAGTAAGGAAAGCTTATCACTTAGAATGATGGAGATATAGCGTCTAGTCATCGCTCTAAAATGTAGCAAATTCATGCGGGCTTTGGCAGTAAGTCTCATAGTTCCTCCTCCTTATATAGATTTTCAAGCTCTAGGCTCATTTTTTTATATTCCTTGGATGCTTTAAATTGCTGCTCATAATGCAGGCTATTTTCCTTAGAGGATAGCAGTGAAAAAATCGGTCCAAATTTACGATATTTAAAGAAGGTATAGGCTTTGGCAGGTGCTCCAAAATAGCATAGTCTACCACCAACTCCTAGGAAAGCAAGCTTATCACAGCGATCCACATTTTCCATATTATGGGTAATCACTACCACCGTTCTACCTTTCCTAGAAATATTATAAAGAAGCTCCATAATTTCATAGTCTAAATCTGGAGATAGACCACTCGTTGGCTCATCTAGAAATAAAACCTTAGGGTTAGTCATCAGCTCCATCGCGATGCTGACTCTTTTTTTCTGTCCTCCAGAAAGCTTGGATACCTTCAAATTTTTCTTTTCTGTCAAAGAGACATCCTCTAGTACCTGGTCAATCCGTTCTAGGATTTCTTTTTTCGAAAGTCTATGCTTCATTTTGATGAATGAGTAGTAGTAGAGGGTCTTTTTTACTGTTAAATCCTCATGCATGATATCCTTTTGGGGTACATAGCCAACAATCTTTTGATAGCTCTGTTGAAAGCGATAGTAATGATTCAAATCATAATAGATGGAGCCTGAGGTGCACTTTCTTTTGGCTGTAATGGCGTCAAGCAGAGTTGTTTTTCCAGCCCCACTTCCCCCTACGATTGCCACAAATTCTCCAGCATTGATGGTGAAGGTGATATCATTTAGGATTTTAATAGGAGTAGGTTTAAGGCCATCTGTGACCTGCTTGGAAACGTGGCAAACATCAATTCTTACTCCATCCTTTGGTGTTGCCCACAATAGCTTCCTTTGATAATACATGAAGCAGGCAGCAGGGATTTTAATGATATCGCCATCCTCAAGCTTCTTGCTGCGCATCTTTTTATCGTTGATCAGCATCCCATTGGGACTTCCTAAGTCTTCAATCCAAAAGGCGTTGTTATCATAGATGATTCGAGTATTTTTTTTATTTAAGAGGGGACTATCAATCACTAAATCTGCAAGAGGGTCACGCCCAATGGTAAAGGAAGTGTTTTGAGTTAAATCTCTAGTGTATTTCATTCCCTTCGCAGGAACAAAGGGACGATAGGGTAGAGAATGAATTAGGGTAATCTTTACCCCCTTTATTTTTAGAGGCTTATGATGTTTTAAGTGGTAAATATGCTTTCCACTAATTCTATGAAAGCCATACCATACCTTATAGCCTAGCTCATTTTTAAAAAACCAGCCATCCTCCAGCTTTAAAAAGGTGATTTGCCCTTCTGTCTCCAAAGGGATATCTTTTTTATTTCCTAAAAGAAGTGTATCCTTATCTTCCACATCGATAAAATAAAAGTCATTTAGTGATTTTTCTATCTTGAAATACATGTTTTACCCCACCTTTCTATTTCATTATACAATTTTTTTGTTTCTTAGTAAAAGAAAAACATAAAAAAATTTTATATCTATGTTATAATAAAAGGCAAATGAATTAAATAAGAAGAGATAATAATTTGAGCATACTAATTTATAAAGATAGGAGAAGAAAGAAAATGAAGATGAAAGATAAATTATTTTTAGCAATAGAAGCCTATGATACCATTATTCTGCACCGGCATTCTCGCCCAGATTTGGATGCGTTAGGAAGTCAAAGAGGGTTGGCTATAGTTTTGAAGGCGGCTTATCCGCATAAAAGTATTTATATGGTTGGCGATATGAGTGCAAGATATGCCTTCTTAGGAGAAATGGATGAGATAGAGGATTGTGTTTATGAAAATGCGTTAGTCATCATTACAGATGTTGCAGTTTCTCATATGGTAAGTGATGAACGCTATAAGCTGGCTAAAGAAGTATTTGTAATAGACCATCATAAAAATCCAAGCGATATTACCGATAATGTTTTGTGTGATAGCACTAAAATAGCGGTTAGTGAATATATTCCAGAACTTCTATTAGAAAGAGGCTATCAAATTCCAAAGGAAGCAGCCACTGCCTTTTATGGGGGAATTGTTACGGATAGTGGTAGATTTCAATATGGAGAAACAACAGGAGATACCTTGATTTTAGCAGGTAAGCTTTTGAAGCTAGGTGCTGATAAAGAGTTCATCTATAAAAACTTATATACAGAGGGACTTGCGGAGCGTCAAATGAAGAACTGGTTTGCAGCTCGATTTGCAACAACAGAGCATGGAGTTGCCTATTTGAAAAATGGAAAAGAGGTCTTTGAAAAATATAAGGTGGATTTCTTTGACATCT
The DNA here is from genome assembly GCA_900540705.1 of uncultured Mollicutes bacterium. Taxonomy (GTDB): domain Bacteria; phylum Bacillota_I; class Bacilli_A; order Acholeplasmatales; family Anaeroplasmataceae; genus Pelethenecus. The sequence continues at coordinate 29,727 of UQGR01000012.1, read as the reverse complement.
CTAGAGGAATGGTCGGTGTAATGGCTGGGATAAAAGAAATTCCAATTTGGTGTAATTTTACGCTTGATATTGCGAATAATAAGATTGTCGGAGAGTTTAGATCTAGAGAGACAAGCATCGTTGATATTGCCAAAAAATATGGTGGTGGAGGCCATGATTTGGCTTGTGGTGCAACACTTTCAACTTGGGAAGAGGTAGATTTGGTAATACAGGACTTTGATCGATTGTTAGGTGAACTATGAAAGGATACATACATTCTTTTGAATCCTTTGGAACGGTAGATGGCCCTGGGATTCGTTTTGTAATTTTTTTAAAAGGGTGTCCTTTACGCTGTAAGTATTGCCATAATCCAGATACCTGGACGATGGCAGGCGCAAAGGAATATGAGGTTGAGGAGATTGTGAAGGAGGCTTTAAAATACCGAAGATATTTTGGAGCAAATGGGGGAATTACCGTTACTGGCGGAGAACCTCTGTTACAACTGGATTTTGTGATTGAACTGATGAAAGCCTTTAAAAAAGAAGGAATTCATACAGCCTGTGATACCTCAGGAGCAACCTTTCATTCTCAGGATAGGAAGAAGTATGAGGAGCTCATTGCCTATACGGATTTATTTTTACTAGATATTAAGCATATCGATTCTAAGGAACACAAAGCTTTGACAGGGATGACCAATGAGCATATTTTGGCCTTTGCTAGATTCTTATCAGACCATGGAATTCCTATGTGGATTCGCCATGTCATTGTTCCTGGAATCACCCTTAAGGATGAATATCTTATCGCGCTTAAGGAGTTTGTAGCAACGCTGTCCACTGTTCAAAAAATAGAGGTGCTGCCTTATCATACCATGGGAGAAATCAAGTATAAAAGCCTTGGGATTCCTTATCCTTTAGAGGGTGTTTCCGTTCCGACAAAGGATGAAATTCGGCACGCTAAGGAACTCCTGGGAATTTAAAAATGAAGTAGGAGATAGAAAATGATTTTAACGATGAAAAATTATAAGGAGGCTTTCCAAGGCATATCCGTTGTGGAGGTATCAGGGGAATCTTGTGCAAATTGTCTTACCCTAATGCCCATATTACACCGCCTCATCATGCCTCGTTCCGATTGTATGCTCCACCATTTGGAGGCGACAGAGGAAACAATGCCCCTGATTAGAGAACTGGGAGTAGAGGGAGTGCCTACCATTTTAGTGATGGAAAATGAGCATGTTTATGCCAAATGCAAGGGCTATCAGCCAGAAGAAATTTTAGAGATTTGGCTTGATGCTAAAATTTCGGAAATCAAGGAAAAAGCTTGTAAATAATTAAGAATTATTCTTAATAAAGTTAAAAATATCAGGAGTTTCTATTGATTTTATTTCCTGTATTTGCTATAATGCAGGAGGATAGTTAGTCGAAACTATCTAAAGAGAGAAAGAGGTTATTATTCATGTACAAAGGATGGGAAGGGTTTATTCCTGGAAAGTGGTGTAATGACGAAGTCAACGTTCGCGACTTTATCCAGAGAAACTATAAACCATATGAGGGAGATGCAAGCTTTTTAGCTGGTCCAACAGAGGCTACCAAGAAGCTTTGGGATATTATATTAGACTTATCTAAAAGGGAAAGAGAAGCTGGTGGTGTTTTAAACGCGGATACAGATATCATTTCCACACTTACCAGTCATAAGCCTGGGTATTTAGATAAAAATTTAGAAAAGATTGTTGGTTTGCAGACCGATGAACCTTTTAAACGGGCTTTACAGCCATTTGGAGGAATTAAAATGTCTGTTCAGGCCTGTGAAATGTATGGGTATCAGGTGACAGACCGGGTAAAAGAGATTTTTACAAAGTATCGGAAAACGCATAACGATGGTGTTTATGATGCCTATACACCAGAAATGAGAGCGGCTCGTTCAGCTCATATTTTGACTGGTTTGCCAGATACCTATGGAAGAGGCCGTATTATTGGAGACTACCGAAGAGTTGCCTTATATGGTGTGGATTATCTAATCCATCAAAAGGAATTAGATAAGTCCTTGATTGATGGAGAGATGCTTCCTGATAAAATCAGGGATAGAGAGGAGCTTTCTGAGCAGATTAAGGCCTTAAAGGCTTTAAAGGAAATGGCGCTTGCCTATGGCTGTGATATTTCTCTTCCTGCGACTACAGCGCAAGAGGCAATTCAAGCTCTTTATTTTGGATACTTAGGTGCTGTTAAGGATCAAAATGGGGCAGCTATGTCCATTGGCCGTAACTCAACCTTCTTAGATATTTATATTGAAAGAGATTTAGAAAAGGGAATTCTAACAGAAGAAGAAGCTCAGGAGCTGATGGACCATTTTGTAATGAAGCTTCGTATCGTTAAATTTATGAGAATTCAATCCTATAATGAATTATTCTCTGGAGATCCAACCTGGGTTACGGAATCTATTGGCGGAATGGGGACAGATGGTAGAACCTTAGTTACCAAAAATTCCTTTAGAATCCTCCATACCCTAGTAAATTTAGGTCCAGCTCCTGAACCAAATTTGACAGTTCTTTGGAGTAAAAATTTACCATTAAACTTTAAGAGGTTTTGTGCAGATATTTCCATTAAGACCTCTTCTATTCAATATGAGTCTGATGATTTAATGCGTCCAGAAATGGGAGATGACTATTGTATCGCTTGCTGTGTTTCCTCTATGCGTGTCGGTAAGGATATGCAGTTTTTTGGAGCGAGAGCCAATTTGGCAAAATGTCTTTTATATGCGTTAAATGGTGGAAAAGATGAGCTGATGCTTGATAAAAAAACAGGACGTCCTTTACAGGTGTCTCCAAAATTTGAGGCTATCACCTCAGATGAGCCTTTAAAATATGAAGAGGTTATCGATAAATATGAGCAGATGATGGAGTGGTTGGCAGGTCTATATGTAAATACCCTTAACCTCATCCACTATATGCATGATAAGTATTCTTATGAGGCTTTAGAAATGGCTCTCCATGATACTAAGGTTGGCAGATTTTTTGCAACAGGAATTGCAGGACTATCCTGTGCAGTAGATTCCTTGTCTGCCATTAAATATGCACGTGTTACCCCAATTCGTAATGAGTTTGGTATCATCACAGATTTTAAAACAGAAGGAGACTTTCCAAAATACGGGAATAACGATGACCGTGTAGATGAGATTGCCGTATGGCTTGTCAAGAGCTTTATGAATAAAATTAAGAAACATTATACCTACCGAGAGTCCATTCCAACCATGTCTATTTTAACCATCACATCAAATGTAGTTTATGGAAAGAAGACTGGAAATACACCAGATGGACGCAAGGCTGGAGAACCACTAGCACCAGGGGCGAACCCAATGCATGGACGTGACTCAAATGGAGCCTTAGCATCACTTGAGTCTGTTGCTAAGCTGCCTTATGAATATTCTAGAGATGGTATATCAAATACCTTCTCTGTAACACCACAGTCTTTAGGAAAAGACGAATAAATTTAGGAGGAAATTATGTCTAGAGTAGATAATTTAGTACAGATGCTAGATGCCTATGTGGCAGATGGTGGATATCATTTGAATGTGAATGTTTTTAATCGGGAAACTTTGCTTGATGCTCAGAAGCACCCTGAGAAGTATCCTCAGCTAACCGTCCGTGTTTCTGGGTATGCTGTTAATTTTATTAAGTTAACCAAAGAACAGCAGGATGATGTAATCAATCGTACCATTCATGATGCTATGTAAATAAATATTGGAAGGATGCCTAGGATAAACTGGCATCCTTTTTCTTTAACTAGGATTTAATAAGCTAGCCGCTTTCTTTAAAGAGAAATTTAAAAAACTTAAATTTTTAATAGAAACCTTGAAATATTATAGCTCAAAGATTTGCAATTTTTAGTTAAAATTTGTGGTGTTTTTTTTATAAACCCTGGTTATATCCTTGAAATTTTTGTTATTTTGTTATATTATAATATAAAAGTGTTTTTTAAAAGGACGTGAGGATATGGAATTTTTAGAGGATAAGGAAATTGTCGTTATATTCCAAAAAAGAATGGGCTTAGAGACTTTGGTTTCCAAGCTTGGTCAATTAAATGGAGAACAGATCAAAAAATTCTTTTTGGATCGAGCAATTAAAATTCCAAGAAAAATAAATGCGATGGCATTAACTAGTGTATTAAATGAGAGAATAAAAACATTGAACTCTCATTCCTTGACGAAGGATGCCTTTGCAAAACTGGAAAATTATGCTTCCTATACAGAGTTTCAGCTTCAAAACTTATTTGAAAAGGTTGGAACAGAGGAGGATTTTTATCAGTATCGTAAAAACCTTTGGAAGCTTTTAATCCGTAATCACGTTGGAATTAATCTTTTAGACGGGGAAGTCACTCGTCTACTGAATATGAAAAAATATAGAGTGGAAAATTTCATTCCTTTTTCACAATGTCTTTTTGAGGTTACCTTGGATGTAACCAAGGAATTTGATGCTTATCCGTCCTCAAAGTTTGAGGCTCTTTTGAAGGAGAGCTTTTCTCAGGAGGAAATTCGCTTATTGGGAAGAAAATATGGCTTTGAAATTCCTGTACGTATGAAGAAGGATGACCTCCTCATGTATGTAAAGGATATGATGAAGGCTAGAAGAAAGCTTACACTAGCTTTACAGCGTGAGCTGAAGGATATGACTATTGTTCAGTTAAACTCTTTTTGTGAACTACAGAATCTAGGCATTTCTTCAAGCTTGAAGAAGGATGAGTTGATTAATTTATTTTTGTTTTTAGTGAAGCAGGCGAAGCTTCCAACAATTCAGGCCCAAAACATATTAGGCATGAATTTTACAGAACCTCTAAAATTTAGAGTAGACTTGGATGTTATAGATAATTTTAAGCGTGGAGTTCCTAAAAAGGTAATTTACTTAGAAGAGGATGAACAGCGCTTGGTGGAAAATTTAGATGAGCTTGTGGTGGAGACACCAAAAAAACGTCCATCTAAGGATGATATCGTTGCTGAAATTGTCAAAAAATTATTGCCGTATTTGAATATTGATGAGGAAACAGCTCGTCTTGCTGTTCAGCATGGACTTGTACCTCCTAAGACGACAACAACGACAGTAAAAAAGACAACCATTACCACACAAAAAAAAAAGAGTCGCTAGATGACACCCAGCAGCAACCTCAAAGCACAGTAGATAAGCAAGCTCTTTTACTTGAGCTTTTAAGGAAGTATCAGCAGAATTCTAATACTTCCTATGAGGAACCGCAGGTAGAAGAAGACAAACCTATAGAGGAGCCAGTTGAGGAAACCTTAGATGCTACTTCTTTAAGAGAAATTCTTTTATCTGCCTATCAGCCTCAGCCTAAGGCTCCTGAGAAAGAGGAAGCCATAGAACCTGATTTTGAGGATGAGTTTGATGATTCAGAGGATGACGATTTTAACTTTGAACCTGAAGATGATGAGCCTTTGGAGACTGAACCAGAGGAAGAGGAATTAGAGTACGACTTTGATGAGCCAGACGACGAAGAGGATGACGACGATTTTGAACCTATAGAGGAAACCGTTAAAATTACAGTTACTACTCAGATGAGTCAGGAGCAAACAGAGCTTTTAAAGAATATTGAGGAGCTAGAAAAAAAGATAGCTCTGCTAGAAAGTCAGAAGCCTGCAGAACAAAAAGAAGCTATGGAACAGGCTGTAGAGGAAGAGCCTCAGGAAGCACAAAGTGAAGAGACAGGTACTCAGGAGCTTGAACAGACAGAGCTAGATAGTCAGAATATAGAAGAAGAGCCTGTAGATTCAGATTTAGAACCTAAGGTGGTTTCATTTGAGAATCTTACTCCTCAAACCCCACCACTTTTATTAGAGCCAGCCTTGGTTTGGCCACCTGTCAAGGTGAAAAAGATGGAGTTAATGATTTTGCCAAAGGATATCCTATTATATGGAAAAGAAAGTCTAGAAAAAAGGACATCCCCTCTCCAAGACTTACAGCAGAATCCTTATTTTATGAGTAAAAAGCTCGTATCTAAGAAGAAAAATGTACTACTTTCAGTGCTATCCTTGAGCTTAGTTTGTGCATTGCTGGTCTCTATTTTTGTGATTGTAAAGATATACATGTAAGAGGTTTATATGATTGAAAAAGAAAAAAAATACACTCCTATGATGGAGCAGTATTTAGAAATAAAAAAAGAATATCAAGATACCATATTGTTTTATCGAGTTGGTGACTTTTATGAGATGTTCTTTGAGGATGCCCATGTTGGAGCTAAGGAATTGGAGTTAGCCCTGACTGGTAAGGATGCTGGTGTAGAGGAACGTGTGCCTATGTGTGGCGTTCCTTTTCATGCTTATGAGCCCTATGCAGAACGACTCATTTCTAAGGGGTATAAGGTGGCCATTGTCGAGCAGGTAGAGGATCCTAAGGCTGCTAAGGGCATAGTTAAAAGAAGTGTAGTCAAAATCATCACTCCAGGGACGATTGATTCAGGCTTGAATGATAAAGAAAATAACTATATTGCTGGAATTATTAAAGGAAAGCGAAACTTCATTTTGTGCTATTGTGACCTATCTACAGGAGAGGGCTACATCACGAGCTTAGGCAGCTTTGAGATATTAGCCAATGAGCTTCTTTCCTTACACATTAAAGAAATCGTAGTTCCAGTTTTTTTTGCTAGCCCAGAATTGGAGAGCTTTGCTGTTAAGAATCAAATTGTGCTCTCTAAAGTGGACGCCTATGAGATTCCAGAGGAGCTTTTAGGACTAGCTGAGGATATTGCTCTAGAGGACCGTCCAGCCTTAGGTGTAATCATCCATTATTTCATCAAAACAAAGAAACAGCTTCCTACCCATTTGAAGAAGGTACAAAGCTATATTTTAGAAAAATATCTGCATCTAGATGCCTTTACAAAGAAAAACCTAGAGCTATGCGAGACCTTAAGATATAATAATAAATCAGGGTCCTTGTTGTGGCATTTGGATACCTGTGAAACGGCAATGGGCTCTAGAATGCTTAGAAAATGGCTAGATAAGCCCTTATTAGATATTCAAAAAATAAATGAACGATTAGATTTTATTGAGTGCTTTAATTCTCATTATTTAGAAAAAAATACAATAAAAGAATATTTTAAAAGTGTCTATGATTTAGAGCGTATCATAGGTCGAATTGCCTCAGGAAATGCCAATGCCAAGGATTTGGTATGGCTTCGTAAATCCTTACAATATATTCCTGAAATTAAGGGTCTGATTCAATCCTTAGGCCTTCCTAGTGCGGTTGCCTATGGAGAAAAAATCCAGGATCATAGAGAACTATATCTAATTCTTTCCAGTGCTTTAGTAGATAATCCACCGCTTTCCATTAAAGAGGGTGGAATGATTCAGGAGGGCTATGATACAAGACTAGATGAGGTAAAACGTATCCAAAATAATAGTAAGCAATGGATTATAGAGTATGAACGTACCCAAAAGGAATTGACTGGAATCAAGACCTTAAAGGTTGGTTACAACCGGATTACTGGCTACTACATTGAAATTTCCAAGGGGGCTATTGCCAATCTTCCTGAGGATATCTCCTATGAAAGAAGAGCTACTCTAACGAATAGTGAACGTTTCATTTCTAAGGAGCTAAAGGAGTATGAAGATATTGTGTTACATGCCAACGAACAAATCGTTTCCTTAGAATATGAAATTTTTTCAAACTTGCGGCAGATTGCGACAACCTATATCTCATCTTTACAGGATTTGGCGGATAAACTAGCAACCATCGATTGTTATATCTCTTTAAGTCAGATTGCAGTTCAGCAAAATTATGTTCGACCAACCTTCAACAATCAAAGAAGAGTTACCATTGTAGATGGACGTCATCCAGTTTTAGAATCAATTCTGAAATCAGGCTATATTGTGAATGATGTCGATATCAACACCTATAATATGATGTTAATTACAGGGCCAAATATGAGTGGTAAATCTACCTATATGCGTATGCTTGCATCGATTGTTATTTTAGCACAAATGGGTTCTTTTGTTCCTGCCAAAACTGCAGACTTAATGCTGTTTGATGCCATCTATACTAGAATTGGGGCCTCTGATGATTTGGTTTCAGGTCAATCCACCTTCATGGTAGAGATGATGGAGGCCAATTACGCGATAACCAATGCAACCAAGGATAGTTTAATTCTATTTGATGAAATCGGCAGGGGAACAGCCACCTATGATGGAATGGCCTTAGCTCAAGCCATCTTAGAGTATGTACATGAGAAGATTGGCTGTGTGACCTTATTCTCTACGCATTACCATGAATTGACTGCGTTAGATCAAAAGCTTAAGCGTCTTAAAAATGTTCATGTTGAGGCTAAGGAAACGGAAAATGGGGTTGCTTTTATGCATAAGGTGCTAGATGGTCCGACCGATAAAAGCTATGGAATCAATGTGGCTAGTCTAGCAGGACTTCCTAAGTCTTTACTTGCTAGAAGTAAAATTATTTTAGAGGCCTTAGAAGAGGATTCCATCACAAAAAAGGGGATTGCTTTAGATTTATTTAACTTTGGAGAATATGAACAGCAAGAAGATGTTCAAAAACAGACAAAGGCCGATCAGATTTTAAAGCGTTTAAACGAGGTAGATGTAAACCGTCTTACTCCATTAGAGGCTCTCAATTTACTGTATGAATTAAAAGAAATTTAAGAATAAGAAGGAGATAATATGGGTAAAATTGCCAAAATGCCTCCTCATCTTGCGAATATGATTGCTGCTGGTGAGGTTGTTGAAAAGCCAAGCAGCGTTGTAAAAGAGTTAGTTGAAAATGCTATTGATGCCAAGGCGAGAAATATCAGTATATTTCTTACGGAAGGTGGATTAGAAGAAATCCGTATCGTTGATGATGGAGAGGGAATGGATAAAGAGGATGTGCGGCTTGCCTTTCTTCCACATGCAACCTCAAAAATAAAAAATGAATATGATTTATTTCGCATTCTTTCTTTAGGCTTTAGAGGTGAGGCGATCGCTTCTATTGCGGCAGTTTCAAATATGCAGATTATATCAAGCCAGGATGGAATCCAGGGATACCAGGTGACCTATGAGGCGGGAAATAAAAAGGAAGAGGGAATAACCTCTGCCAATAAGGGAACAACCGTGATTGTAAAAAATCTTTTTTTCAATACTCCTGCGAGACTAAAATTTTTGAAATCTGCAAAGAATGAATTGGCTAGCATTACCTTTTTATTAGACCGGATGGCCTTAGCTCATCCCGACATTCGATTTACCCTTATCAATGACAATCGGACCTATTTGGCTACCTCAGCCTCCAACAAAAGTGTTCATTTGATGGGAGAAATTTATGGTCTAGAGATTGCCAAAAAGCTTTTAGAAAAGAGCTTTGTCATTGACGGGGTATCTGCTCAAATGGTTCTAGTAAAGCCTGAGGTCTATCGTGCAAACAAGCTAGAAATTACTATGATTGTCAATGGTCGTTATGTGAAAAACTACAATATTACTAATGCCGTAATAGAAGGATATCGAACCTATTTACCTATTGGAAAATATCCGATAGCTGTCCTATATCTTTCCATTGATCCTATTTTAGTAGATGTGAATGTTCATCCCAGTAAGACAGAGGTCAAGATTTCAAATGAAACTCAAATTGTGCAGGCAGTGATGAGGGAAATTGGTATAGCCTTAGGGGAAAATACGCTGATTCCTTCTAGAAACCTCCAACATGAGCCTAAGGATAAGGGCTATGAAAGGGTGAATATGTTTGAACTGCCAAGAGTACAGTTTCAAGAAGAGAGACCTGTTTATAACCCTGAGCCAGAGGCTGAACCCATTTATAAAACAGAAGAGAAGCAAGAGATTTTACTAGAGCCAAAGCTTGAAGAAAAACCTTTCGTAGAACCTCAAAAAAAGCTCCCTTATTTGGAGTATGTGGGGCAGGCCTTAGGAACCTATTTGATTTTTCAAAATGAGGAAGGGCTATTTCTCATGGACCAGCATGCGGCAGCGGAACGAATCAACTATGAAAAATATTACGAAATATTAGGAAATAAAGACCAGCCTGTAACAGAGCTATTAGTTCCAATTCTTCTTTCCTTTACCAAAAGTGAAATTTTATTTTTAGAAGAGCATAAGGAAGAATTTGAAAAGCTTGGCTTTAGTTTAGATCCAATATCAGGGCAGGATTATGTGATTCGTCAGATTCCTCTTTGGGCGAAGCTTGACCATGCAGAAGAGGTAATCCGTAGTGTGTTTAGTCTTCTGATGGCAAATAAGAAGGTGGATGTAATCACATTTAGAGATGCGATTGCCAAGCAAATCAGCTGTAAGGCCTCCATTAAGGCGAATCATGCTTTAAGTCAAATGGAGATAGCTGCCCTACTAGAAGGATTAAATCAATGTAAAAATCCATATACTTGTCCTCATGGTAGACCAACTGTAATAAAAATTACAGAACAGGAGCTAGAAAAAATGTTTGAAAGGATTCAATCATGAGCTCTAAGGTAATTGTCATTGTCGGTCCTACAGCTGTAGGGAAAACTAAGATTTCCATTGAACTTGCCAAGCAGTATGGTATTGAAATTATTAGTGGGGATAGTATTGCAATCTATAGGGGACTTGATATTGGTTCGGCAAAGCCTACCCCTGAGGAGATGCAGCAGGTACCTCACCATCTCATTGATATTTGTGATCCTAAAGAGGAGTATAGTGTCGCTGATTTTCAAAGGGAGGCTAGAAGCATTATTACCTCTAAGCCTTTATCTATCATCTGTGGTGGGACAGGGCTTTACATTCAGGCTGCCCTGATGGATTATGAATTTACTCCTTTAAAGAGGGATAGAAATTTAGAAAAGACTTATGAGAACTATACTAATGAGGAGCTTTACCTGCATTTAAAGCAGCTAGACCCTGCCATTGATGAGTCTAAGCTTCACCCCAATAATCGGAAAAGGGTGTTGCGAGCAATTGAAGTGATAGAGGAGACTGGGACATCCATTCACTCTTACCAGAGAAAAAATGTACCCCTCTTTGATTTCTTTATCGCCTATTTGAACTTAGACCGTAGTCTTTTATATGATAGAATACATCAAAGAGTGGAACTAATGTTTCAGGAGGGCTTAGAAAAGGAGGCTAAAGGCCTCTATGAAAAAGGCCTTCCGTTAAAGGGAATTGGGTATCAGGAATTTATTCCTTATTTTGAAGGAAGAAGCACCTTAGAGGAGGTTAAGGAAACCATCAAGAAGAATTCTCGTCATTTGGCGAAGCGTCAGGAAACGTGGTTTAAAAATCAAATGGATACCCATTTTTACAATGTGAATTTAGAAGATATTTTCAAGACAATCGAGGAAATAAAAAAAGGTATAGATGGTTGGTTAAACGTATGAATATTTATTTGATAGGCTTACCAGGGGTAGGTAAATCTACTATCGGCAAACAGCTTGCTGAACGGATTGGCTATGAGTTTGTGGATTTAGATCAATATATTGAACAACAGGCAATGCTCTTTGTAGATGAAATTTTTCATTTGTATGGTGAGCCTTATTTTAGAGCCTTAGAGACCAATGCTTTAAAGGATTTTAAAGGTAAGGATAGAGTCGTTATTGCCTGTGGTGGTGGAATCATCAAGGATAGAAAAAACAAGGACTGGATGGAGGGAATCTGCATCTATTTAAGTGCACCTTTATCTGTTATACAAGAACGATTAGATGAATCTCTAGTTGAGCGTCCAATTTTAAGTCAGAAGTCCCTAGAGGTACTCTATGAGGAACGAAAAGAGGCCTATGCTTATTTTAAGGATATGGAGATTTCTGCTACAACCCCAGAGGCTACACTTGAGGCAATTGTCCAAGGGATAGGAGAAACAAAATGAAAAAAGTTTTAGTCATCAATGGACCTAATTTGAATATGCTTGGAAAAAGACCAAAGGAGCACTATGGAAGCTTAACCTTAGAGGAAATCAACCAAGCCATTTTAAAAGAAAATCAAGACTATTTTACTATTGAATTTTTTCAAAGTAATTCAGAAGGAGACCTCATTACCAAGCTTCAGGAGGCAATTACTTATGATGGTATATTGATTAACCCTGCTGCTTATACACACACCAGTGTAGGAATAAGAGATGCCTTAGAGCTATGTACAGGGGTTAAAATTGAAATTCATTTATCCAAGGTAGATGAGCGAGAGGATTTTAGAAAAATAAACCTAGTTAGAGATGTCTGTGACAAAACCTTTTCAGGTAAGCAGGTAGAAAGCTATTTAGAGGCCCTTCGTTATTTAAAGGAAATCCTATAGGAGGTTTTTATGCAAATACTAGACCAAACTATCGTTTTAAGAGATATGCAAAAGGAAGATATTGAGGATTATGTCTACTGGTTTACTAAAAAGAAGGAGTGGCAAGCCTTTGACGCTCCATGGGAAAATACTGAAACTTGTGAAGCGGATGAAAGAAAAAGCTGGACAGAGTATTATGATTCCCTTCAAAACCTTAAAGAAACTACGCTTCGGCAGAGACTTGAGATTGAATACCAGGGAAAGCATATTGGTTGGGTATGCTCCTATCTTTTAGATGATTCCTATGAGTGGATTTCTCCAGAAGAACATCCCAAAATAGAAAGAAGAGCGATTGGTATCGACATTTGTGAGAATGAATTTTGGTCTAAGGGAATTGGAACAGCTGCCCTTAAGATATTTATGAACTACCATCTAAATATGGGATATCAAGAGCTTTATACGCAAACTTGGTCTGGGAATGTAGCGATGATAAAGACTGCTTTTAAGCTTGGGTTCCAAATTTGTTCTACCAAGAAAAATGTTCGTGAGGTAGATGGCAAAAGATATGATGCTCTTACATTTATATATCAAAAGAAGTCATAAGATGTAGGCTTCTGGAATTCCATTTGAAAAGTAGAAAAGAATATGATATAATAAAAAAAATGAATAGTTAAGGAGAATTTTATGGTATCAAGTAATGATTTTAAGAATGGTATGACCATATTATATGATGGACATATGTACAAAATCTTATGGTTTATGCATGTTAAGCCTGGTAAGGGTGGAGCATTCGTTAAAACAAAACTAAGAGATTTGAGAACAGGAGCCGTAATTGATTATACCTTCAATGCTGCAGAAAAGGTTGAGAAGGCTATTATTGATAAGGTTACAATGCAATACCTTTATGATTCAGGGGATGCATTGGTATTTATGGATATGGAAACCTATGAGCAGGTGGAACTGCCACATGCCTTGGTTGAAGAGGAAAGAAAATATCTTGTTGAAAATATGAATGTAGAAATTGAAAAATTTGGAGAAGAGATTTTAGGTATTAATTTACCAGATAAGGTTACTCTTCTTGTTACTAAATGTGATCCTGCTGTAAAAGGGGATACAAAGACAAATGCATTAAAGGATGCATATGTTGAAACTGGTTTACTTGTAAAGGTTCCTATGTTTATTGAAGAGGGAGAAAAGATTGTAATCTCTACAGAAACAGGAAAATATTCAAGTAGAGCTTAATTTTAGGAGTGTAGAGAATTGGATATACAAAGGTCGTTTTTCTTAGCAGAGGCGCTGAATATTGAATTTGATGTGCCTGTATTTATTTTAATGGTGGTTTGTATTTTTTTATCTGCCTTTTTCTCTATGGCAGAGACGGCATTCTCAAGTGCAAATGTCGTTAAGCTAAAGAGTATGGTAGAGGATCGGAAAAGTGGATCTAAAAAAGCCTTAGAGCTTGCCGAGAACTTCGAAAAGACAGTAACAACACTTTTGATTGGAAATAATATCGTCAATACTGCGTTGTCTACGGTGGCAGTAGGATTTTTTATCAAGCTTGTAATTTTTGGGGATTATGTAAGCTTAGCTTCCACATTAATTATCACTTTGATTCTTTTGATTTTTGGTGAGATTTTACCAAAAACGATTGCCAAAAATAATCCAGAGGCAATTGCTTCTAGAGTTTCCTATATTGTGTATGCATTACAGATTATTTTTTATCCATTTGTGATGGTTTTTAGAGGTCTTCAAAGATTGGTGTCTAAGAAGGGCTCTGAGGATGATAAGAAGACATTTGGTGAGGAGGAATTCAATATTCTCATCGATGAAATGGAAGAGAGTGGCGCAATAGAGGATGATGAGGCAAACTTCATTAAGAACGTATTAGATTTAAAGGATAGAAGTGTGGCCGATATCATGGTTCCAAGAATTGATATGGTTGCCTTAGATTATTCCCTAGCTTTGGATGATGTAAAGCAGTTCTTAATGGATTCTAATTATTCAAGAATTCCAGTTTACAAGAATGATAGAGATCATATCGTAGGTATTCTATATGTTAGAGATTTCTTCCCTGCCTTGGTTAGAAATCCTAGAATGTCTTGGAAGAAGCTCATTCGTCCTGTCAAATTCGTTTCTAGTCAAATGAAGGCGGATGACTTAATTGTCGAGCTTCAGAAATCAAAGACTATGATTGCGATTGTAAGTGGTGAATATGGAGATGTCATGGGATTGGTTACAATGGAGGATGCCTTAGAGGAGCTTGTAGGCGAAATCTACGATGAGCATGATGTTGCAGGAGAGGATGATATCCTCTTTGAACAAGCAGAGGATGGAAGCTATCTAATAGACGCAGATATGTATGTGGATGACCTATTTGAGCGTTTAAATATTGGAGATGTTCCTGAGGATGTTCCTTCTAAGCTTTCTGGCTGGCTTTTTGCAAAATGCGAAAGCATTCCAGAGGTAGGCTTTTCTATGACCTACATCGCCTGCTATACAATGCAAAATGAAGAGACAGATGGCTATGAGGATTATGCAAAGGCCTTAGAGATTTCCATAGCTGAGGTAGATGGCAGAAGAATTCATCGTGTAAAGGTTGTTGTCCGTGATGCAACGGAAGAAGAAATTGATGAACACCAGAGAAAAGACGAGGAATAAGATTTTAAACGTATATTTAGGACCATGGGATAATGAAATAGCCTATGGTCTTTTTTAAAAATAAAGGAAAGGAAAGTGATGCTAAATGGAAGATGGTTGGCAGATGAAAGGGCAGCTTGGCTTTGGTTGTATGCGGCTCCCTATGAAAGAGGATCAGGTAGATGAGGGGGAATTCAAGAGAATGGTGGATGCCTTTCTTACAGCTGGCTTCAATTATTTTGATACAGCCCATGGATATTTAAATGGAAAAAGTGAGATTGCCATTCGGGAATGTTTAGTTAAGAGATATCCGAGATGTTCCTATTTATTAACCGATAAGCTAACGGAAACCTATTTTAATAGGCAGGAGGATATTCGCCCCTTTTTTGAAAGTCAGCTGAAGGCTTGTGGAGTAGAATATTTTGATTTTTATTTAATGCATGCCCAGAATGCAAGAAACTTTGAAAAATTTAAAAGCTGTCAGGCTTATGAAACGGCATTAGAGCTAAAGAACGAAGGTAAGATAAGACACTTAGGAATTTCCTTTCATGATACTGCAGATGTGCTGGAAAAAATACTGAAGACTTATCCCCAGATTGAGGTCGTTCAGATTCAGTTTAACTATGTGGATTTTGAGGATCCGATTGTTCAGAGTAGAGCCTGCTATGAGGTGTGCCGGAAGTATGAGAAGGCTGTGATTGTTATGGAGCCTGTCAAAGGGGGAACCTTGGTGGATTTACCACAGGAGGCCTTGGATTTATTAAAGCTTCAGAATAATGGTAGTCCTGCCAGCTATGCGATTCGCTTTGCCGCTAGCTTTGATGGAGTTTGTATGGTATTATCTGGGATGAGTAATTTAGAACAGCTTTTAGATAATGTTAGCTATATGCAACAGTTTAAGGACTTTACTATAGAGGAGCATTTTTTAATAGAACAAATTAACAGAATATTGAAGTCTTTAGACTCTATTTCCTGTACCTCCTGTGGTTATTGTGTAGAGGGCTGTCCAAAAAGGATTGCAATTCCTAGGCTTTTTTCTGATATGAATCAGAAAAGAAGACATCCCCATTGGAATTATAAGCAAGCCTATGCTATGCATACCTCTAATAGAGGAAAGGCCTCAGACTGTATTGGCTGTGGAAAATGTGAGCTGGCTTGCCCACAGCACTTAAAAATCAGAGAACATTTAAAATGGATTGTAGAAGAATTTGAATCTTAATTACCCAAGGATTTCTTTGGGTATTTTTTTTCTATTGTATACATACGTTATAATGGTGATAGGATGATTGCTTTAACTGGAGGAAAAACGGGAGGGCATATTATGCCATTGATAGCCCTAGCAAAACAACTGGATAATCCCTGTTATGTTGGTGCAAGCAATTCTTTAGAGGAAAAGCTATGTAAAAAGCATCATATTTTTTTTATAGGTATGTCCCTGACAAAGAATAGTGTCTTTCAAATTCTTAAGAGCTCCTTTCGTTTGAAGCTAAAGAATGTTGATTCCATCATTTCTACAGGAGGCTATGTAAGTCTTCCTTTATTGCTGTATGGGGTAAGACATCATATTCCTATCTATCTGTTAGAAGAGAATGTTGTAATGGGAAAAACAAATCATTTGCTTTCTTTTTTTGCTAAAAAAGTTTTTTTAACCTATGAATTACCGAAGATGAAGAAGAAGTATGAGGTGGTTGGTTTGCCAGTTTTAACTAAAAATATTACGGATAAGTATACCTCCTTAGGTATAGATATTTTAGTTATAGGAGGCTCTTTAGGCTCAAAGCCCCTATGTGACCTAGCAGAGGCCTTAAGTCAAAAATATAAGGTATGCTTAATTGCAGGGCGTTATGCTGCCTCTCATCAAGCTTCATCCCTAATGACCTATGAGTTTGTAGATGACCTGCCAAGTCTCATGGCGGCTTCAAGACTGGTCATTTCTAGAGCAGGTGCCTCCACCACCTATGAAATTTTTTCTTTGCAGAGGCCCTGCATATTGGTACCTAGTATGAAGACGAGTAAAAATCATCAATACTTAAATGCTTTATATTTTGAAAAGAAGGGCTGTTGTAAAATGCTTAAGGAAAAGGATGCGCTTCAAACTGCTGAAAAGCTCATAGATGAACTGCTTTCTAGCCCTGAGCAAATTCTAAATATGCGAATGAACCAGAAAAAATTAGTTGCCTACGATAGTGTAGAAAAAATATTGAACGCAATAGAGGGAAAACAATGAAGAAATTTTCACAATATGTGATAGAACATAATTTGGGAAGCATTGAAAATAATGTCTCCTTTAAGGAGCTGACTACCATTGGCTGTGGAGGAAGAATCAAGGTTTTGTATACCCCAAATTCCCTAGATTCCTTAAAAATGGTTTTTGGATATATCAATGAGCATGAATACCCTTATTTTATTCTTGGGAATGGCAGCAATGTTTTAGCCTCTGACCGTGATTATGATGGGATAGTTTTACAGCTTAAGAAAATGGAATATAGCTTTGAGGTAAAGGCGGATATCCTAGAATGCAGTGCCTTTTATCCAACCATCAAGCTTGCTCATGAGCTTGCCTTATTGGAGCTTGGGGATTTATCCTTTTTAGGTGGAATTCCTGGACTCCTTGGAGGAGCTATTTATAATAATAGTGGTGCTTACTTAGATGAAATTAAAAATCATCTTTTAGATGTGACCTACATCAATAGTGCAGGAAAGCTCGTGACAATCTCTAAAGAGGAGTGTGCTTTTGGCTATCGAAAAAGCATATTTCATTATATTCCAGGATTAATCGTTTCTGCAAGATTCAAGCTTACTAAAGTAAAAACCCTTGAGCTTCTTGAAAAAAGAGCAAAGGAGCGTAGGCTAGCTCAGCCCTTAGAATGTAAAAGTATGGGGTCCATATTTAAGAATAACCCCTTGATAAGTGCCTGGAAGGTAGTAGATGCCTTAGGAATGCGGGGCTTTCAAATGAATGATGCAGCTGTAAGTGCGAAGCATGCCAATTTTATTATCAATCTAGGAAACGCCAAGAGTAATGAAATTTTAAGCCTAATCCATCTGATTCAAAAGAGAGCAGAGCTAGAATTAGGAATAAAGCTTCTCTGTGAAATCACTATGGTATAATGGCTCCTTTAGCCCTGTTTAAACAGGGCTTTCTTTTTTAAAAAAATCATATTTTCTTTTTTTAGCATATTGAAAAAAAATGCCGTTTAATGTAAAATAAAATAAGTGGTTTATTTTATACTTTGGTGGAGGGATATTTATGATTTTTGATGAATTAGACAGCCTTGAAGCCGCTAGAACGAAAATTAAGGTAATCGGTGTTGGTGGAGCAGGGAAAAATGCCATAGATCATATGATAGAAAATGAAGTTCAGGGTGTTGAATTTATAGCTGTAAATACAGATGCCCAGGACTTAAAATATTCTAAAGCTAGAAATCGTTTATTGATTGGGCGTAATACGACAAGAGGCCATGGTGCAGGCGCTAATCCTGATGTAGGCCGAATGGCAGCTCTTGAAAGTGAAGAAGAGATTCGGGAAATGGTCAGCGATGCCGACATGGTATTTATTACCTGTGGTATGGGTGGAGGAACCGGTACTGGTGCTGCCCCTGTAATTGCTAAGGTGGCTAGAGAAAATAACTGCTTGACCATCGGTATTTGTACCAAGCCATTCCTATTTGAGGGGCCTGAGCGTATGAATAATGCGGTGGCTGGTCTTACAGCTCTAAGAGAATATGTTGATACGCTCATCGTTATTCCTAACCAGAGATTGTTACAGATTGTGGACCCTTCTACACCTATGCTAGAAGCCTATCGTGAGGCAGATAATGTATTGAGAAAAGGTGTTCAGGGAATTGCTGAAATTATATCTATTCCTGGTATGATTAACATCGACTTTGCTGATGTAAAGCATGTAATGGCCAATTCTGGTACCGCCCTAATGGGTATTGGTGCCGCTACGGGACCTGATCGCGCATTAAAGGCTGCTCGTAAGGCAATTCATTCTCCATTACTAGAGGTCACCATTGATGGCGCAACAGACGCTATTGTCAACTTTACAGCCTCAGAAAATTTAGCTGCCAAGGAAATAGAGACGGCTTTAGCTGAGATTAGAAATAACTGTGATAAGGATTTAAACATCATTTATGGTACTGCCTACAACAATGATTTAGGGGATGAAATGATTGTGACTGTCGTGGCTACTGGATATGAGCTTAAGGCTCAAAGTAATGGCTATGATGAGCTAGCCTCTGAAATTTATAAAAATGTATCTGAACAGAATATTGAATATGAGGGGTTAATGTCTCATACAGATATGGAAGATACTCTAGAAGAAGAGTATGAGAATACAAACAAAGTAGAAGAGGTTTTTGATTTAAAGACAAGTCGTCGCCAGGAAAAGCTGCGTCTAAAGGAAGAAAAACGCCAAAGAAAGCAAGAAAGTAAGGAACAGAAGGAGCTGGAATCCTTTGATTCTCCAAAGCCTGCAAAGGACTTGCCTTCTTGGTTAAGAAAATAGAATCTATGGGAATAAGAAAAGACTTGGAAAATCCAAGTCTTTTTTAATCTATAGATCTATTTTAATGCTTCTCATCGCTTGTTTTAAAGTGGAAAGATTATTTTTCTTTTCCTGTAAAATATCTTTTTTCTGTTTATATTCATTTTCAAACTTATCCTGAGAAAGCTGATTATTGAGATTGTTGATCTCCTTATCAATACGCTTTCGTTCTACATTAAAGGTATTTTTGGCAGCCTTTAAATCTTCATGAAGTAGAATATTCTTTTTCTTTGTTTCATTGTTCAAAAGCCGAGAATTGAACTTAAAGGCAATAGGGAGATGCTCAATCTCCTCATTTTTCGTTTTGATAAAGGATTTCAATTTATTATTGGCATCATTCTTTTGATTTGTATTCTCCTTTATCGCCTTTTGTTTTTGAGTTTTAAAGGTTTCCTCTCGAGAGCTTCCTTTTTCAGCATGATATTCTACTATTTTTTGGAAATTATCCTCTAGGGCATAATAGGATGCAAAAAATTGGTAGGTGATTTGATCCTGTAGAGAATCAAGAGCGTTGCAGGCATTTTGAAATTCAATTTCAGCCTGATGAAGAGCAGCATCACAGCGTCCTAAGGTTTTCTGCATTAAAAGGTTATGCTCATTGACCTTGTCCTCATAGGTAGAAATAGTTTCCTTATATTCCTGTTGATATTCCTGAATTGCCTTATTGTACTGACGATTATATTTTGCAATTTCCTCGTGAAATTCTTTACTGCATTCCATTTTTTTATTCGCGATTTCTAAGGAACATTTTCTAGCAAAATCCGTAAATAATTTTAGTACGCCATCCTTTGAGGATTGAATTGTACGACAAAGAGCCTTTTGTGATTTATCAATGACGGAATATAGATTTCTGGCTGTAGAAGAAGCAAGAGAGTAATGGTAGGTCATAAATCTTGCCCGTTCTTCCATTGTAAATCCATAAGCTTCTACATTCTTTTTTAAATCTATATAGATTTTTAAATCGGTTTTCATCATTTTGGCAATTCGACTAGATTCTCTTTTATAATAGGCTGAATTTTCTGCAAGCTTTTGATTTAACTCTGCTAAATCGTCGTTGTGCATTTTATTTAAGTGGATGAAGTTGTCAATTTTGCCTCGATAATCCTTAATTTTTAATTCAGTAGATTTCACAGCCGCCTGGGTAGCAGCATCTAGCTTTCTTTTTCTTTGGGTATTATTTTGAATGAGCATTTCATTATCATTAATTAGAGTATAAATCTTTTGTCTAAAGTTTTCTATCGTCTTATTATAGCTATCAATCTTATCTAAGATATTGTTTTTAGTCTCCTTAATCTGCGCTTGATTAGAAAGATATTCTTCCTTAAGAGAATCTAAGGAGGACTTATATTTAAACTCATAGATAAAATCCATTTTCTTATCTATGACAGAAATGACCTCCTGAGTCAAACATGCAAAAGAGTTTTGATAGAAGGAGATGAATATCTTTAAAAAAGAATTAATAAATGTCTCTAGATAATGATGATTGAGGGAATCAGGATAGACGTCTTTTAACGTGATTCCAATTACATTTAAAAAATTTCTCTTAAAGGAGTCAAAGAAATTATTGTAAGAATTGATAAGCTGATTCATATAATGAACATCATTATTTTTCAATCGTGAGATGTATTTTTCCTTAGTAACCTTTAAGTCATTACTATTAATCAGCTGAGTTTTCAGCTTAGAAAAACGTTCATTCAGTTCTTCCTTTTTAATAGAATAGGCAGTAGAGACACTATTTTTCTCTAATAAAAGATTCTCTAATGTGATTTTTAGATTTTTAAATTTCTCAGCTCTTTGATTCTCTAAATCAATTTTTTTAAGACCATATTCCTTGGTCAAGGCAATATTCTTGGTATTAAATTCATATTGGGAACCATTATATTCCTTTAATAATTTATTTTTTTCAATCTCTAAAAGGCTAGTTACCTCCTCTAAATGCAGATGACTTTGGTATGCTTCCTCTTGGTAGTTTTGAATTAAGCTCTTGATGGCCTCTGTAAGCTCGATTTCCAGCCTATAGGCATTGATTTTATTTTGGATGGTTTCAATTTTCTTATAATAGTTTGCCTCAATGCCATCGTAATTTCTTTCTAATAGCTTAGTTCTAATTTGAGATTGACAGCGTAAAATATTTGCCTGCTGGGCAAAGCGATAGTTGGCAGATTTCACCGTGTAATTAAAGTCATTTTCATACACGCTACTTTTTTCCTGATAATACTTATTGTCAAACTGCTCCTGGTCTGTAATACTTTTTATGGCATAGTTTTTATCGATTTCTAAGAAGTTTTTGTCATTTTTGTTGCTGGAAACCTTCATTGTATTTAATCGGGTCAGTTCTAGGAGCTTCACTTCATTTTCTTTTTTCAGAAGATTGATTTCTAAATTATGCTGTTTATTTTTATAACGAATTAAATGATTTGTGTATTTGTCTAGGGAAGAAGCAGCAGAGCTGTAAATTTGTTCAAGCTGTTGGTGAAATACTCGAGTCTTATTAAATACAAGAGTATAATACTCATGCTTGATTCTTTCACTTTGACGGTCAAATTCCTTTTTTAGCTTGGCTGTATTCTCATCTATCACATTAATTTTAGTTACGAATTCCTTTAATAAAGCCTGAGATTTAGATTGATATACGGCCTTTTTATTTTCCTTTTCAATCGTAGCATCATTCATCGCTTTATTGTATTGGCTGCGGGCCTTATCAATCATTTTATTTTTTTCTTCAGCTATTTTTTTGACATTTTCATTCAAATTCGCACTTTCCTGACGATAGCGTTCCTTCATATTATTTTTTTCATTTTCTAGAGCGGTCGTAATGGAGGTTAATTCTATCGTTTTGAGATCAATTAATTTTTTTAGCTTGTCAATCACCTCTAGATTATCCTGTTCAAATAGGGCAGTTTCCTCTAGGTGTTTTTCTTCTAGAGCCTGTTTGATAATTTCTAGGGATTTGTTATTTTTACGCACAATCTCTAGATAGGATTCCTTTGCCTCATCTCTTTGGTAATCATATCTTTTTTTAGCCTCTTCAAAATCAATGGCTAGAATATTTTTATTTTGTTCAGATGTCGTAATAAAAAAGTTATACTCTATCTCTAGCTGTTCAATGGTATAATCACTGTTTTGACGGGCTACCTCAATTCTATGCTTTAGCTTCTGGCAGGCATCCACATGATTTAAGGTGATGTTCTTAATATTTTTATTTAAAGAGGTATTTAAGGCTTTAATTTTCTGTTTATAATGCTTTAAGGCACTTTGATTTACCTCTTCAAAGGCTTCAAGATACTTTTTGTGACCCTGGAAGGTTTCTAATAGAATTTCAACCCAGCTGTCTAATGCAGCATTAAGCTGATTGAGCTTCAAAGAGGTAATGGGATCCTGTTCATCAATGACAGAGAAATCAGAAATCAATTTTGTATATTCAGTTTTGAATTGTTCTAGGATATCCAAAATCGGCATTTTCATCCCTCCTTCAGCATTGCATAATCATCTCATCTATTATATAATTATTTTCATAAATAGTCAAAGAAAAGGTAAGCTAAAAATGAAATGTTGTCAGAATCAGCGACTTAGGAAAAGAGTCATTCAGGGAATGGAATTTGAACAGTGTGAGGAGTGTGGCTTCTTATATAAGAAGAATGTTGTTTCTTTAGAGCTTGAGAAGGAACGATATGATCTTCATATTTGTGATGATCGCTATGAATCTTATATGAAAACCATCTGTGAAAGGGTAAAGCCTTATCTAAAAAAAGAGAAGTGCTTAGACTATGGCTGTGGTAAGCTTCCAATTTTAGCAGAGCTCTTGGCTCAAGAGGGGTATCCTTGTGCCTACTATGATTTATTTTATTATCCTAAGCTACCAAAAGATAGATATGGAAATATCGTGATGATTGAGGTTTTTGAGCATCTAAAAAATCCCTTAGAGGAGCTAGAAAAACTTTCTAACCTTCTTAAAAAGGGAGGTAGATTACTCATTATGACAAAGCCTTACCTTGAGGAGACTTTAGACCAGTGGTGGTATTTGCGAGATATTACCCATCTCTGCTTTTTAAGGAACGATACCTTAAGTCATTGGGATATTCCTTTTACTTTGATTTGCCAGACAGAGGATATTTTTGTTTTAGAACGCATATAATATCATGGTGATTTTTATGCTTGAACATATTGTGAAAAATGGAGAGAGAATTGAGGACATCCTAAATATGTATCATTTAGAGCTTGATGAGTTAATCCAGCTAAATCTTCATATTACGGATTTCTATAATTTGATGAGTGGAACCAAAATTAAGATTCCTTTAATTCATAATGAAACTGAACAAATACTGGATAATACAGAGAGCTTTGTTCAGCAGTATTATCCAAAAATTCATGACGTTTTTGAGGAAAAGATAGAAGTAGCGGCTCCTGTGAATCAGCCAGTTTTACAGGAAGAGGAAATCTTAGAAAGAAAAGAGCCAGAGCAAGAAATCAAGGAAAATCGATTACCTCCAAGAGGAAGACCTTATCCAGGGATATTACCTCCTAAAAATCCTTATAAAAGACCATAAAAGACGTAGATATTTCTTTTATTCCAACAAAAAATGTGGTATTATTATGAATGGTGATAAGATATGTACGGATATATTAAAGGGGTTATCACAAAGATTACCCCTAAAAATATTATTATTGAAAATCAAGGGATTGGCTATCTTCTTATCGTTAGCAATCCTTATAATTTTACGCTAAATAAGGAATATAAGGTCTTTGTCCATCAGTATGTACGAGAGGATATTTTAGATTTGTATGGCTTTGGAAGTGAAGAGGAAAAGGATTTGTTTTTAAAGCTGATTTCTGTAAGCGGGATTGGACCAAAGAGTGCGTTATCTATCTTGGCTACAGGTACAGTTAAGGAAATTGTAAAGGCAATAGAAGGTAGAAATGATACGTATTTGAGGAAATTTCCGGGTATCGGTGCTAAAGCTAGTCAGCAGATTATTTTAGATCTTCAGGGCAAACTCAATTTGACAGAGGAGCTAAATGTGAAAAATACAAAGCTAGAGGATGTAGAACAGGCACTTTTAGCGTTAGGATACAATAAAAAGGAAATTGCGAAGGTTTTACCTAAGCTTGATCCAGGGGCTGATGAGGGCCAGCTTGTTAAGCTAGCTCTTCAGGCCTTAGTGAAGTAGGTGATTTTGTGGAAGATGAAAGAATTGTAAGTCCTGGAGTGGTTGAGGAAGAGGATAACCTTTCCCTTCGTCCCCAGTCCTTAAAGGAATATATCGGTCAGGAGGATTCTAAAGAGATGCTTGGGGTCTATATTCAGGCAGCTCTAAAGAGAAATGAGTCCTTAGACCATGTCCTATTGTATGGGCCACCAGGCCTAGGAAAAACGACGCTTGCTCAAATTATCGCTAACGAGCTTGGGACAAGCCTGAAGGTGATTTCTGGTCCTTCCATTGAACGAAGTGGAGATTTGGCAGCCGTACTTTCTACCCTAAATGAGGGTGATGTCTTATTTATCGATGAAATTCACCGGTTACCTCGCTATGTAGAGGAGGTTCTCTACAGTGCGATGGAGGATTATGTTTTGGATATTATGGTGGGGAAGGATAGCAGTACGAAAAGCATCCGGATAGATTTGCCACCCTTTACTCTAGTTGGAGCTACTACCCGCTTTGGCGATTTATCGGCTCCCCTTAGAGACCGTTTTGGTGTTGTTTTGCGTCTCGAATATTACAAGCTTCATGAGCTGAAGGCCATCATATCCCGGACAGCTGCTGTCTATGGAACGCAGATGGAGGAACAAGCCCTTCTTGAGCTTGCTAGCCGAAGTCGTGGTACTCCAAGAATTGCCAACCGTCTTTTTAGACGCGTGAGAGATTTTGCCGATGTGAAGAATGAAGGTGAAATCACACTTGCCATCTGTACAGAGGCTTTATCCAAGCTAGGAATTGATAAGAACGGCTTAGATTATACGGATTATCGCTATTTAAAGGCCATCATTCAAACCTTTAAGGGCGGTCCAGTTGGAGTGGAGTCTATTGCGGCTACAATATCTGAGGAGGTTTCCACCATTGAGGATGTCTATGAGCCCTATCTACTTCAGGAGGGCTATATTCAGCGGTCTAGTCGAGGCAGAATTGCAACTGAAAAGGCCTATCAGCAATTGGGATTACCATATTTAAAGGGGTTATTTGCATGATTAAAACGACGGATTATGATTATAATTTACCACTAGAGCTCATTGCTCAAACACCACTTGCCAAGCGTAGCGAATCTAGGCTGATGGTTTTAAACCGGAAACATCAATCGATTATCCATACAAAATTTTCAAATATTGTAGATTACCTGACGGACAATGACGTGCTTGTCTTGAATGACACAAAGGTCATTCCTGCAAGATTGATTGGTCAAAAGGAGGATACAGGTGCTGTCATTGAGGTTTTACTTTTAAAGGATACAGGAAATAATATTTGGCAGACTCTGGCAAAGCCACAAAGAAGAGTTAAGATTGGGTCTATTGTTAGCTTTGGGAATGGAAAGCTGAAGGCTAGATGTATAAAAAAAGAAGAGATGGGGATTTGTGAGTTTGAATTACTCTATGAAGGAATACTGGTAGAAATTCTCGATGAGCTTGGTCAAATGCCGCTTCCCCCTTATATTCATGAAAAGCTCAGTGACCCGAATCGTTATCAAACGGTCTATGCTAAGCATCCAGGCTCTGCTGCAGCCCCTACTGCTGGGCTTCATTTTACAGAGGAGCTTTTAGAACAAATTCGGGCAAAGGGTGTAGAAATCATTTATATTACCCTACATGTGGGACTAGGGACCTTTCGACCTGTAGAGGAAGAGGATTTAACCAACCATGTGATGCATGAGGAGTATTATGAGATATCTAAGGAGGCTGCCATTTCCTTAAATCAAGCAAAGGCTGCTGGGAAGAGAATTATCGCTGTTGGGACAACTACGACAAGAACCTTAGAATCTGCCTACCATGATGGCTTTGAGCCTGTATGTGCCTCTACGAGCATTTTTATCTACCCAGGGTATCAGTTTAAGGCGATTGATGCTCAAATCACGAATTTTCACTTGCCAAAATCTACCCTAATTATGCTAGTAAGTGCCTTTGCAGGGAAGGATTTTATTTTAAAGGCTTATCAGGAAGCAGTAAAGGAAAGGTATCGGTTTTTCTCCTTTGGAGATGCGATGCTGATAGAATAAAGGAGTTCATATGAAATATCAAGATTTATTAAATGAAAAAAATCCTCATGTAAGGATGACAATACAAGCATTAGGAGCCATAGAGTTTGAGCTTTTTCCCGAGGTTGCCCCTATAACGGTTGAAAATTTTATAAGGCTGGTGAAGGATGGCTTTTATGATGGGTTAACCTTCCATAGAGTGATTTCTGGCTTTATGATTCAAGGAGGAGATCCCCTAGGAAATGGGACAGGGGGTTCTAAGGATAAAATTAAGGGTGAGTTTATCAAAAATGGTGTGGACAATCCCCTAGAGCATTCTAGAGGTGTAATCTCCATGGCAAGATCTCAGTTTCCAGATTCTGCAAGCTCTCAGTTTTTCATTATGCATAAGGCTGCTCCTCATTTAGATGGAAGCTATGCTGCCTTCGGTGCTGTGATTTCTGGAATAGAGGTTGTAGACCAGGTCGCTAACGTTGAAACAGATTATATGGATAAGCCGCTTCACAAAATCATAATAGAAAAGGTAGAAGTTATTTAATATGGCGGCAGTATGGTATGAATTAAAGCATGTCTGTAAGCAGTCAGGAGCAAGATACGGAATTCTGCATACCCCACATGGTGATTTTGAAACGCCAATTTTTATGCCGGTTGGGACAAAGGCCAATGTGAAAACTTTGATACCTGAGGAGGTTGAACAGGTGAGTGATGGTCTCATTTTGGCAAACACCTACCATCTGTGGCTTCAGCCAGGCGATGAGCTCATTCGGGATGCTGGTGGTGTCCGTGGCTTTATGAAATGGAAGCATGCTCTTTTAACGGATAGTGGAGGCTTTCAGGTGTTCTCCTTATCCAAAATAAGAAAGATTACAGAAGAGGGTGTTGAATTTAGACACCATAAATCTGGTGAGAAATTATTTTTATCTCCTGAAAAATCGATTCAAATTCAAAACAATTTAGGGGCAGATATCATCATGAGCTTTGATGAATGTCCTCCCTTTCATGCAAATAAGGACTATTTGGTCAACTCCATCAACCGTACCATTCGCTGGGCAAAGCGTGGTAAGGATGCTCATAAAAATCCAGAGACTCAGGCTTTATTTGGTATCGTCCAGGGCGGTGGAGACAAGGAGTTAAGAAAGTACTGTCTAGATAAGCTTATGGAAATTGATTTTCCAGGCTATTCGATTGGAGGCTTGTCCGTTGGAGAATCCAAGGAAGAGATGTATGAAATGCTTTCCTATTTGAAGACAATCATGCCAGTAGATAAACCACGCTATTTGATGGGCGTTGGCTCACCAGACGATTTAATTATGGGCTCCATCTATGGAATTGATATGTTTGATTGTGTTCTTCCTTCTCGAAATGCAAGACATGGAACAGCGCTTACCTCTTCTGGGAAGATTCAGGTAAAGAATCAGGCCTTACGCTTTGATGCTTCACCATTAGATAAGGAATGTGATTGTTATACCTGTAAGACGTTTAGTAGAAGCTATTTGAATCATCTAGTAAAGTCAGAGGAAATCTTAGGGATGCGGCTACTAACCCTTCACAATCTTGCTTTCTTAAAAAAATTAATGGCTCAAATTCGACAAGCCATTAAAGAAGATCGTTTATTAGATTTTAAAAATGAATTTTTCAAAAAATTTGGATATACTAAGAGTTAGGAGTAAGAGATGAGGAGCATACCTCTACAGTAATAGGCTCAAAGCATTGAATAGCCTTCACTTCATTTAAGTCGATAACCATAGTTCTGAAGGATGCAACAAGCGTAGGAGTTTCAGGCTCTGTTGTATCTGTAGTAAGTAATCTAACTGTAACAAATCTTCCAGCTCTAATAGACTCTATTCTAAAGAAGGTAGTCGTCGTTCCTGCTAAATCGGTTTTACCAGTAAATTCAGTTCCACAATGGGTATATAAGGTTACAGGTATTGTATTGTTAGCAGAATTAAATAAGGACTGGTCACAGCTAATACATCTAGTTCCACCAACTGTTACAACCTCTTTTTGAAGCTTATCAATTTTCATAATTGTCTCTTTGATAAAGTTTGTTTCACAGTCGGTCATAGGTTCCATTGGCATTATTATTTCACCTCCTATCATAAGGTATGATGTAGGATAGAAAATTGTTTAGACAATTGTCGGTTTTCCTATAAAAAAGTTGATTATCTATCAAAAAGTATTTATAATAGAAATAAGAGGAAGTGTATTTTTATGAGTTTCATCAGTAGCTTAGTTTTTTTACTTACGATTTTAGATTGGGTTTATATCGCCATAGCTAGTTTGGCTGTTGTAGCTATTTTAGTAGTTTTATGTATTTTTTTCTTGAGGAAAAACAAAACAAAACTTAAGGTAGATGAAGCCTTTATTCAAACTCTTGTCACCGCATTAGGTGGTAAATTGAATATTACTAAGGCCTCAAATACCAACGGTAGAGTCCAAATTGAGGTAGAGGATTTGGAGCTTGTTAATTTTGAAGAAATCAAGAAGCTGAGCACAGCAGGTGTCTTTGTGACGAATCAAACGATTAAAATGCTATTTTCCTATGATTCTGATACCATCTGTCAAGCTATTTTGCAGCTGAAGCGTAAGGAGGAATAGCCTATGCAAACTAAAAAATTTAAGATACTGAATGAGAACGGGGTTCATGCTAGAACAGCAACTACCCTAGTTAATCTCTGTATGAGTTTTTCCTGTGAGATTACCCTAGAGGCCTTTAAGAAAACCGTAGATTTTAAATCCATAATGGGAGTCATGTCTTTAGGAATCTATCAGGGAACCTCAATTATAGTCACTACTTCAGGCTCGGATGAGCAAGAGGCAATGGATACTATCACCCAAAAAATAATTGAGTTGAATTTAGGAAAAGAAATATAAAAGTAAGAAAAATGGATTATTATCTATTCCTGGTAATAATTTATTTTATTTTAGGAGGAAAAATATGAATTTTAATGTTGAGGATTATCTTGAGGAAGGCTTACTTTTATTATCTAAGCTAATATCCTTTAAAACCGTTTTAGACCAGTATGACCCAAAATCAGAGGCTCCCTTTGGTGAAGAGAATAAAAAAGCACTACGCTTCTTATTAGAATATGCTCAAAATGAAGGCTTTGTTGCCTATAATGACCATAATTATGCTGGTCATATTGAATTTGGAG
>UQGR01000011.1 GCA_900540705.1 uncultured Mollicutes bacterium | reverse complement strand
CTTAATTTTATAATAAAATTATTATCAAAAAATAAAATATAAGTGCATTTTTTCTTAGATTACGTTATAATTAAAATAGAGGGTGAGAACAATGATAGAGTATTTAAAATTATACTTACCTAAAAGTAAAAAGGAAGTAAAAATAGAAATTTCTATACCTAGATATTATGATAAAAATATTTCCTTTGATACTTTATATTTCTTAGATGGACAAAATGCTTTTAAGGATTCTCATGCTGCCTTTAATCGAGCAATTCGGGCAACAAAATATTTAGGATATATGGCGTCCATCACCAATCAAAAAATCATAGGGATTGCGATACATAATGCCGGATCTGATTTAGGTAGAATCAATGAGTACACGCCATTTCTTATTACGAATCCTGCAGAGGAGGAATGGAGAAATCAAGAGGTTCAGATCTGTCATAATTTTTGTGAAGATTTAATAAACACAATCATACCCTATATTGAAAAAAAATATCCTACCACAAAAAAAAGATTTATATATGGCTCTTCTTTGGCAGCCATTACAGCCATTTATCTAGGATACAACTATGATGTCTTTTCTGGCATAGGTGCTTTTTCTACTGCTTCCTTTTTATGTAAAGAGGCTGTAAACTCCTTCATAAAAGAAAAAATGCGAACTGACGTAAAGCTTTTCTTATATGTAGGAAGACAGGAATCCTCTGATGGTTCTTATGACCAAAAGCTTTATTATACAACAAGTGTTGAGCTATGTAAATTAGCTGAGAGACTAGGTGGCAAAGTTAGATTAGTTGTAAGTGATTCTGGCACTCATTGTGAAGCAACCTGGGAAAAACAATTATTAGATTTTTTAAGTTTTCTCTACTTTGACCATATCATCTATCGGTATTAGCCATGAAACTGTTACTAATTGATGGACATAATCTTTTATTTCAAATGTTTTATGGAATGCCTGCTAGAATCAAAGGCAAAGATGGAACTCCCATTCAAGGAGTTTTAGGTTTTATTGGAGCTACTCTTAAAATCATAAGGCAGCTATGCCCTTCTCATATTTGTATAGTATTTGATGGAGAGCATGAAAATCCAAGAACTGAGCTTCTAGCAAGCTATAAAGCAAATAGAAAAGATTATAGCTTGGTTCCAGAAGAGGATAATCCTTTTGCCCAACTAACGCTAATTTATAAAGCTTTGGATTATTTACAAATTCCTTATATAGAAACAAAGAATCAGGAAGCAGACGATATAATCGCAAGCTTTACAAAAAAATATGAATCCATTATGCAAATTATAATTGTATCTGGAGATAGTGATTTTTTCAGTTTAATCTCTGAAAATACTCAAATCTATCGATATAGGGGAAAACAAAGTTATTTCTGTAATAAAGAATACTTAGAAATGAAATATGGAATAGAACCTAATCAATATATACTTTTTAAATCCTTAATAGGAGATACTTCTGATAATATTAAAGGAGTACTTGGGATAGGGCCCAAAACTGCAGCTTCTATAGTGTCCCACTATCCAACCTATGACACCCTTACTGAGGAACTAGATGCAATACAAAATAAGAAAATAAGAGAAAAAATAAAAAATGCAAAGGATATCCTTTATCGTAACCAACAGCTGATTCAGCTACAGATTACAGATGTTCTACCCTTTACATTAGAAAATTTAGAATATACATTGGAGTCTGGAATTACCTCCACCTCTATAATGAAGGCTTTATCTCTTTGGGAATAAGCCTTTTTATTTTTCAATAAGTCCCCTGGAGTGATTACTGGTCCCTCAGTATAATGCTTACAATACTTACATCTTTGCCCTAGTTTTTCTGATTGATAATAATGAGCTTCCTCAATCGTCTTTCCACAGCTACATCTCGCAATATGACATCTATCATTTAAAATAGAATAGGAGTGGGTATATTGATGAACATGGTCTAGAGAGGACATGGATATCATAAATTCTCCGGTTCTATCCCAATTATATCCTCTGACACGCAAAAATACTACATCGCCTTTATTCATTAAATAGGAAATTTTAAAATTGCTGCCATCACCACTATCATCGTCATAGGTAATCCGACAATCTGTGGTTCTTCCAAACACCATCTGAGAAAAAAGTTCTCCATATGTATCTGTACTTCCTGTGGTTTCAAAAATAAAAGTGGCAGTTTGAGGTGCCGTAAAAACAAACCAATAGCATTCACCAGCAGCAAGCTCTCTTATATATTTCGTTGATAAAGACATTTGTTCTGCATATGGCTTTGGATATGACCTCCACTCCCCTTCATAACAAGAGATAGGAGAATTATTCTCATATCGAGTAACGGAAACATAAAATAGATATCCTGAATTGATGACGCTTATCCATAAATCCTCACTGGGTGAAATACTAGTACTAGCGGTTCTATCCGTTTTGCCAATCAAATTATAATTATAATCATAAAAATTTAGTTCATAGCTTGTTTCATAAAAAAATGAAGATGGTGTTGATGGATTCCAGGTCCAAGAAAATGTTGGACTAACTGTAGATATTGAAGAGGAAGTGACAATAGATGGTGCTAGGTTGTAGTACCCCAATATTCTTCCATAATATTTAAGCCTGGATTTGTCATTGTAATTTGCTCTAAAATAGGTGTCAAATTCTTGGAATGTTTTTGCCTTACTGCCTGTCGTCATATTCCACATCACTTTATGTCCTAAACCCAATGAATCTTCATCCACATCATCATAACTATTATCATACATTTCATATAGAATAGCTAAAACTGTAGCCTCACAATCATCACCTATTCTATAATTTTTTATCAAATCATATTCAGATTTATCATAGTTTGTATAAATAAGATCACCACCCGTTTTAATATTATATAAATTATTAGAAAAATATTGTTGTGCTACTATACTAAAATAGGTTGCCCAGCCTTCTCCCCATGCCAATTGATTTCCCTGTAATTTACACTCATTCTCTGAAAAATCTTGCCAAGCACATTTACAAGAGACTGCAAAAGCACCAGTAGTAAAATGTTTTTTATAATGATCTCCCATCCTTTTTTCTAGCATATGAGCGCCACCAGGATTATTACATATTTCAAATTCTTGTTGTACATGATGGCCATACTCATGCATAATGGCATCCCAAGAGGCATAACTTTTTATATTTTGGTTGTCATTAGAGTTTATTATATATAGTGTTCTATCGCTTCTGTTATAAAAACAGCTTGTGGATGGTTCATTGTGGGGATAACGAATGGAGGCTGAAGTTATATTTTTTCCATTCATTTCTCTTACATATTTTGAGGCAAAAATGGCTGCCTGGGAGATTTGTAAGGATTGAGAAAACTCAAAATCATATTTTTTCCAAAATTCTTCAGGCATCTTTTTAATGTCTTTCGCCATATAATAGGTTTTTGAAAATTCATACATGGTTCCAGTAGGAATATTTTCATAATAGCCTAAATCCTCTTGATAACTAGAACCGTTTCCTTGATACACTCTAGTGCTTTCTCCCATAGGTAATAATCTAATAAACACATCATATCCACCATTTTCAAAGTCTGTATAGTTGTCAGCGTTTTCAAATTCAAAACGATAAAACCCATTTTCATCTGTATATGTTACATCTAACAATGTTTCTCCAATAGGCTCTTTATCCCATAACTCAACACGATTAAATTGTAATGGATGTGAATTATTATAATCATCAACCCAATGAAAAGTGCCTTGAACATAAGTGTCTGGATTGTCTCCTAAAAGTGAAGTCGATGGATATTTCATTAAATTAGAAGGTTTTTCTGGATCATGACAAACCATTTCTTCACTTATTATACTTTCATATTTTTGTATTTCATTTTGTTGTAAATAATACAAGTATACTGCTTCTGCTGCATAAAAGGAAGACCGGCTAATAAATAATTTTTTTTCTTTTAGAAATCCATATAAGGATAGGCTCAAATCAATACCATTAACTAAGTTTAACGTAAACTCCAAATATGGCTTTTCTTCTTTATTATTATATTGAATAGAAAACGTGATTTTATCTTTCAGAATTATTATTTCTTCTACAACCTCAAAGCCAATACATTGTATATTATAATCTAAAATAGCTTCCTGCAAATCAAGAAAAATAGTTAAATCAATCTTAGAATTGATATCATAGATTTCTGATTCATAGTACAATTGTGCTTCATTTGTATTGAATTCTTTCAGTTTCTCAAAATTTTCTTCCTCTTTTAAAGGTGAAATAGAAGCCTTACTAGTTAGACTCAATCCAAGTAGAAAAGTAAATATTATAAAAATTAAACCTTTTATTTTTAACATGTTTTTCACCTCTATATTGTAAACATACCATTTTGTAGAAATTTTAATAGATTAAATTATAATTAGTCTATTTTTTCTAAATATATATCAAAATAGTAATCTAAATAATCATCAAAAGGAATGAACTTTGAATTATAGGAAGAAAATGCTCCTTCCCAACTACGGTCAAGAAGTAACCCCTCTTCATCAATCAACGTAATTTCATTATTATATTCCTCTAAAGTGATTTTATCTTCTTCATAGAGAATTTTTAGAAGCTCTTTTGTCACTGAAATACGATTTTTCTCATCTTTTTGGTATAATTCAAAAAGATAATCATATTCAGCATTCAATTTGAATTTGGCCCTAAAGTTTTTGGAATAATAATAAAAATATCGGCGCATATCATGGATAGACATCCCCGTCCACCAGCAGTCAAGATAAGGTTTATTTTTTGTAAAAAACTCTATTATTTTTTTCATATATTCATTTTTAGAAAGTGAGGTATTACTATAAAGACGATTCAAGCTTCGATACATTGTCTCTGTTGTTGCACCAAAAATTGCTGAGGAAGCCAAATCAGGATCTGAAAAATCTTTACCTAAATCAACCAATATAGTTCCAAGCTCATCATTGATATAGTAAACTCTCTGAATCCAAGCAAAATCCTTTGTAAATTCATCTGACAGGGATTTATAGGTTTCTCCTGCATTACCAAATTTTATCAAGGATTCTATAAAGTAATCTTTCAAAGGAAATTTCAATAAAAATTGCATACTTTCTACAAAGTCGCATTGTTGGACTGCTTTAGCCTTTAATTCCAATACAATAGGAAAAATTGTATCCTTTTGCTCATTCCCAAAGGAAATAACATTTTCATAGACACTGATATCTGTTTCTAAATCAAAATGATATTCTGTTGGAGATGAAAATTCAAATTTATCAGAAAGAATATTTATATCTAAAACCTTGTCATCTGCTATACAATAATCATCATTAAAACAATGAATTGAATATATTATAATAAATTCTTCATTATAATCATAATGATCTTTTTCTATATCAATGGAGTACCAGACCAAGGGAAGTGAAAGTGATGGGGATGTTCTTTCCATTCTACCTCCAATTTCATAACTATTCGTATAGTGCACTCCCTCACGAATAGTAGATGGTGGAGTAGGTTGATTTCTTAAATTTATAACAACAATACTTATCACAAGGATTGCTATAGAGGCAAATCCTATACATAGACTAAACCATGCCCATCTTTTCTTTTTTCCTTTTTCAGTGTCTTTATTTTCTTGTCTTTTTATATTTAGCATATTTTAGGATCTCCTCCTATTCTATTTTTAAGTAGCTCAACAGTTCATATTAATCAAATGAATTTTTATAATTTACCATCTCTACTACTCTTAATTTTTTATATAAATATCATAATAATAATTCATATAATCCTTAAAGGGAACAAGCACTTCATTATATTTATTAAAGAATCCTTTCCAACTATGGTCAAGAAGTAACCCCTCTTCATCAATCATCGCAATTTCATTCCTAAATTCTTCTAATCCTATTTTATCATTTTCATAAAGAATTTTTACAAGTTCTTTGGTTGTTTGAATACAGCTTTCTTGATATAGTTCAAAAAGATAACTATATTCATCATTCAAATCAAAATAGACTCTTATATTTCTAGAATAATATTGATAAGAAACGATATACTTATCCTGAATATATGTTCCTTTAAAACCTAAATAAGGCATATTATTTGTAAAATAAGATATTAATCTTTTTATATATAAATTTTCAGAAATCAAATTGCAAGTATAAAGACGATTTAAACTGCGATACACAATCTCTGACTTTGGACTAACATTTATCATCTCTTCAGCCCAATTTGAACTAGTATTTGGATATTCAAATTTTTTACCCTCATCCACCAATAATGTTCCAAGCTCATCATTGATATAACTTAATCTATGAATCCATTCAAAATTCTTTGTGAATTCGTCTAGCATATATTGATAAGTTTCTCCTTTATCATAATGCTCTTTTCTTAGAATTCTTTCTACATAATCATCTTTTAAAGGAAATTCTAGTAAAAACACAATACTTTCTACATTATCACTTTGTTCAATTGCTTTTGCCTTTAATTCTAATACAATAGGAAAAATTGTATCCTTTTGCTCATTCCCAAAGGAAAGAACATTTTCATAGATACTGACATCTGTTTCTAAATCAAAATGATATTCTATTGGAGATGAAAATTCAAATTTGTCAGAAACAATTTTAACATTTAAATTATTTCGGTCTTTTACATTCTCTTCATCAATTTCTTGAATTGTATATTTTATAATAAATTCTTCATTATAGTTATAATGATTCTCTTCAATATCAATGGAATAATTGACAATTGGAGGTGGAGGTGTGGGTTCTCCATAATTACCTCCATTTCCATTGCTGGTATAATTATTGTAGTGTACTCCATTATAATCTAGAGTAGGATTGGAATTACTTCTTAAATTTGAAACAACAATTAGAATTGTAACGAGGAGTGCTATAGAAATAAAACCAATACTTAGACTAGGCCAAACCCATCTTTTCTTGTTTATTTTTTTATGTTCTACTTCCACTTGCTCTTTTATTTTTGAATAATCTGGTTCAAATGAAACCTTTTCTTCAATAACCTCTTCTATATAGTTTTTAGACATGTTATCTTCCACCCTTATATTTCTTGAATTTTTTAATTGCTCGATGATATTTCGTAATGATACTACTTGTTGGCTTTTGCATTTCCTCAGCAATAAATTTAAACTTCATACCCTCAATAGCATATTTAAGTATAATTTCTATCTCTTCTTTAGTTAGACACTCTTCCATTTCTTTTAAAAGAAGGTAATAGGAATTATTACTATTCTTATCTGGCATTAAAAAAATACTTTCTGAAACCTCTACACTATTATTCTGCTTATTTAAAAAATTCAAAGCCATATTTTTCGCAGAGGTTGTCAAATAGGATTTCAGATTCCCATTTAAATTAATTTGCTGAATTTGTTTAAAAAAGCTTAAGAAAACATCATTTGTCAAATCTTCGATATCTTGAACCTGATGAACATATTTAGATATAACAAAAAATACAAGTTTCCCATAACTGCAGTAAATTTCATTAAAAATTTTATGGATTTGTTCTTCATTTCCAGACTGTATCTTTTGATGAAGTCTCCTTTCCTTCATAATATCACCAAGCTCCCTTTTATTTGAAAAATATATCTTTCACTATATAAAACAAATTTTATCCTTTTTTTATTTCAAAATAATTCTATCTGCCTAAAATAGATTCCACCACTCTAAAGCATCTTTTTTTTAAAAATCAATGGTTTGACACTCTCCTAAATAAAATTTAAAAGTATTATAATCTTAATTTTCATTCATCGTTTTTCTCCCCTTTGATTTAATTATAACATAATATATAATTTTTTAATAGAAATTGCTGATTCCTTAACAAAAAAAATCCTACAGATATATTCTGTAGGAAGAAAAGTTTTTTTACCATATTAATTTACGCGTTATCTTCTAGAATCATTTTTGCAACCTTACGACCACAAACCATAGCTTCTACGACAGTTTTAGCTCCTAAAACAATGTCGCCACCTGCATATATTCCATCTACGTTTGTCTTTAAATCCTCACAAACCAAATAATTGTAATCTGTAGAGAGTTCACCCAAATCATAGATATTTTCTGGATCCTGGCCTATGGCGCTTATCACGTTATCACAAGGAATGTCCTGATACTGTTTCGTCCCAACAGGTCTTCTACGTCCTGAGGCATCTGGTTCTCCAAGCTCCATAACTTCCACTCGAATACCTGTAACCTTTTCCTCTCCCAATATTTCAACAGGACTATTTAAAAATTGAAAGGTTACTCCCTCTGCTTCTGCACAGGCAATTTCATGCTTAGTCGCAGGAGCCTCCTGTCTACTTCTTCTATAGACCACATAAACCTCAGACCCACTACGAGCTGCACTTCTAGCCGCATCCATTGCTACATTTCCCGCTCCAAGAACCACCGTTTTTCCTTTAAGGACTGGCATAACTTCATCCTGATATTTTATTTCTGCATTGACAAGGCGCAAATATTCTAATGCATCATAGACGCCAGGGAGATTTTCCTTTGGAATTCCCAGCTTTTTAGATTTTGTTAAACCTGTAGAAATAAACACAGCATCATATGTCTTTTTAAGCTCAATAATTTCTGACTCCTTGAGTTTACGATTATAATAAACTTTCACTCCTAAATCTCTCAATTCATTTTGAATTCTATCCACTCTAGATTTATCTAATCGGTAGCTGGGAATTCCATATGCCATAACACCACCAAAATAGTGAGTAGCTTCATAGATATCAACCTGGCATCCTTTTTCTGCCAGTTCCTTAGCACAGGAAACACCTGCAGGACCAGCCCCTATAATCGCAACTTTTTTATTGGAAGTCTTTTCCACAGCTAGTGGCTTATTTACATGTTCAACAACATATCGCTCAAGACCACCACAATTGATTGGTTTACCTTTGATTCCTAATATGCAATGCCCAATACATTGTCTTTCATGAGGGCAGACAATTGAACAAATATAAGGAAGACTAGAGCATTCCTGAATGATATCATAAGCTCCCTCTAAATTGTTTTGCTTCATTTCCTTTATAAAATCTCTTATCCGCATAGAGGTAGGACATCCAGTTTCACATCTTGGATTTTTACAGGATAAACAACGATTCGCTTCTAACATAGCCTCTTCCGTCGTTAGGCCTTCTTCCATTTTCCAATTTCTTATCATTCCTTATTCTCCTCGTCTTTCTCTTTCATATTTTAAACCTGAACAAGAAATACCATACATTTTTTTAATCTTTTAAATACGCTTTTTGGATTAAACTCGCATCTGCTAACGCAATAGCAACGCAAGCCTCTAAAACCACCTGTGCCCTAAGAATGATTGCTGCATCATGGCGTCCCTCAATCTTTAGCTCTTCAACTCGTTTGGTTTCCTTATTGTAGGTATTTTGTGGTATTCCGATTGAAGGAGTTGGCTTGACAAATACCTGAACCACAAGCTCGTTGCCATTGGAAATTCCACCATTAATACCGCCATTATGGTTGGTATAGGTTTTTCCCTCAGCATTTTCTATACGATCATTGAACTGGCTTCCTCTTAAGGATACTCCCTCAAAGCCTACTCCAAAAGAAACGCCCTTTACTCCACCAATGGAAAATAATAAATGAGATATCGTCGATTCTAAAGAATCAAAATAGGGTTCCCCTAATCCAATAGGTAAATGATCAACACCTATACGGACGATTCCACCAACTGAATCCTGTTGCTGAACAGCATCTAAAAGGATATTAGAAAACTCCTCTGGATTTGTAGAACCGCCAAGATTTACAATTTCCGTATGAAATTGCGCACTTTTAATGATTTTTTTGGCTACTACACCTGCAGATACAATTCCCAACGTGAGACGCCCTGAAAAAGAACCGCCACCCCGATAATCCTGATATCCATGATATTTCACACCCGCCACAAAATCGGCATGGGAGGGTCTTGGATGACTTACCAGCTTAGAATAATCCTTGCTGCGAGTATTGGTGTTTAAAAAACGAATCAAAATAGCTCCACCTGTTGTAAAGCCCTGAAACACACCTGATTCTATCAAAATTTCATCCTTTTCAATTCTTGGAGTTGTGCCAAGCCCTCCAGACTTTCTTCTCAGCAAATCCTCAGTAAAATCTTCCTCTGTTAACGCAATCCCAGCTGGGACTCCATCTAAAAGAACCCCAACAGAGCTTCCGTGGCTTTCTCCAAAAATATTTATCTGAAATAGTTTTCCTATGTGGTTCATCTTTTTCCCTCCTTAAGCCTTTACATATATGATATCATTTTACTTTATGATACTTTCCTTCAAAATTTCCTGATATTCTTTAGGAATATACTGGTTATACTTTTCCTCATTCCACTGTAAACCTAGTTCCTTCAAAAGAAGCTCAGTATATTCCTTCGTTCTTAAGTTAAATTCAAAGCTCCAAATTAACCATGCATAATCATACCAGGGGTCTCCAAGACCCGCATTATCTAAATCTATAAACCCAATAAAATCATCGTTTGAATTCACAAAAATATTAGGTAAGCATAAGTCTCCATGAACAAAAGAACTTCCCTTATCATCTGTAGCAGAAAAGGGACAAGCCATTCCATCTAGCTTTCGAAGAACCCCTACAACATTTTTTAAAGTCTGAATTAATTTTAGAGGATTTTCTAGAAATCTTTTTGATATGAGACTATCTCCTTGAATCCTCGTTCTCAAAAAATAAAATTTAGAATTATGCTCCCGATAAAGGATACTTTTAGATCCTGGAATTTTATCCTCTAGCCAATCCACTCTAATCATTTCTCTGGATAATCTATCCTTATCAGCAGAAACCTTTAAAATATATTTATCCTCAAACTCATAAACCTCATCCTCGCTCCATCCAATAGAATTCTTTTTAAACTTCAGCTGCTGAACATAAGAAAAGATATCTTTTGGCAGACTCATCATAAAGCTTAGTCTTTTAGTCATCTCTTCTAATGAAATTACAATCTGCTTTCCCTGCCATATCTTCTCTGAGCGAATTGCCTGCAGCATAAGCATGTATAAACCATTTTTCGTAGAACCAGCATCTATTAGAAGTTTGGTATTCTGAGGATTAAAAATGATATCTATGACGTCGTTAGCCTGCTTGGCAATAGAACTAGAAACTGGACTAGCATCCACATTTGGATACATACCTACTGGTGTCGTGTTTACCAGTAAATCTATCTTTTTGTCAGCCAATTCTTGATAGCTGAGCTGATTTTGAATAGGTGTTCTAGAGACAAAGAAGCAATTTGCATCAAGATCCTTTAACACCTGATAAATGGCTAAAGAGGCTCCACCTGTTCCCAAGATGTAACAATCCTTATCCTTAACATCTAACTTATAATACTTTAAGGTTTCTAAGAAACCATCATAGTCCGTATTTGTTCCATAGGTTCTTCCGTTCCGCAGATAGACTGTATTTACACTTCCTATTTTTGAAGCCTTCTGGTCTACTTCATCTAATAAAGAAAGAATTTTCTTTTTATAGGGGATAGTTACATTGAAGCCAGCATAAGTCCCCTTTTTTAATTCCTTTAAATAATGACCTAAATCCTCCTCCTTACACTCTAATAAGGAATAGGAGGCATCTAGCCTTAAGGCTTCATAAATAAAGTTGTGTATCGTAGGAGAATAGCTATGAGACAGCTTTTCTCCTAATAATCCATAGCGTTTCATTTCAATAAATCCTCTTGATATGCCTTAGAAGCAGCCAATACTCCATCAAAAAATGTTAAATAGTAGGAATTCAGTTCTTCTTGATTTAATACCTTTAAATTTTTAGCAATCAGTTCCTGTTCCCGTTTTTCATCTGTCACAGGTAAATGGTTTTCCCTTTTGTATTCTGCAACCATCTTAGCTGCCTGCATCCGTTTCACAAATAACTCAATCATTTGTTCATCTATGGTATGAATTAAATTTCTCGCTTCCTCAAGCTTATTCATAAGATACATCGCCTCCTAAAGCCTCAAATACCTTCCAAAAATCGGGGAAGGATTTTGAGACACATTCTGCATTCTCAAGGATGATATCCCCCTTTGTCTTTAAGGATGCCATCGCAAGAGCCATCGCAACTCTATGGTCATTGTGAGAATCTAAAACAGCCCCTGTAAGCTCTGAAACTCCCTCAATTGTCATCCCATCACTTTGTTCTACAATATGAGCTCCCATCTTTGCAAGCTCCTGTCTCATACAGGTGATTCGATCACATTCCTTAATTCTCAAACGCTCCGCATGAATAAACTTTGATGTTCCTACAGATAAAGAAGCTAAAACTGTCAAAGCAGGTCCCAAATCTGGGGACTGAGAAAAGTCGATGATAGCTCCCTTAGTCATCCCTGGTGTACACTGGATATAAGAGCTAGTAATTTCTAGTTTTGCCCCAAAGGACTCCATATCTA
Organism: uncultured Mollicutes bacterium; assembly: GCA_900540705.1. Lineage (GTDB taxonomy): Bacteria > Bacillota_I > Bacilli_A > Acholeplasmatales > Anaeroplasmataceae > Pelethenecus. The sequence goes on along the minus strand of UQGR01000011.1, from coordinate 31,359 downwards.
GCAGTATTTTTTTATCTCCTTGGTAGGAGTGTTCATTCATTCCATAGAGCTTTATATCAGCACCTAAAGCTCCAGCTACTAGAAAAAATGCCACCTGAGAATAGTCTCCCTCCACCTGATAATCATAAGGCTTATAGGTCTGATTTCCAAAAATATAAAATTCCTCGTAATTATGGTTGATAATGGTAATACCGAATCGTTTTAGAATATCCAGTGTTAAATCCACATATCCTTTAGATTCTAAAGCTGTAGTAACTTTAATCCTAGAATCCCCCTCTAACAGCGGCAAAGCATATAAAAGTCCTGTGATGAACTGAGAGGAAATATCTCCTCTTATCTCATAGTTTCCAGGTCTTAGTCTTCCTTCTATCTGTAAAGGAAGATATTGTTCTTCGGGATGAGAATAGGAAATTCCCTGCTGGTCAAATATTTCAAAGTAAGAATCTAAGGGCCTCTTGACCAAATGATTTTGACCAGTAAAACAAACAGGTTCCCCGCATACTAAGGCAATTGGAATTAAAAAACGTAAGCTTGAACCAGATTCATTTGCATAAATTTCCTTCTGCTTTCTTTGAACCTTAGAGCCCGTAATATATAAGGTGTTTTCTTGAACTTCTATAGAAGCTCCTAATGCTCTCATCCCCTCAATCGTTGCCAGAATATCCTTAGAAAGAATTACATTGGATATTATACTTTTTCCTTCTGCCAAGGAAGCAGCAATGATAGCTCGATGAGATAAGCTTTTTGAGGGAGGGACTATAAGACTTCCCTGTAATTTCTTAGGATGAATGGTGACCTTCATTTGATAACAACTCCTTTATCTTATCCTCAGCAATGGGATATAAAAAGGCTTCTCCTATATCCTTCACTAAGACGAACTGAAGCGTTCCTGCCAGGTTCTTTTTATCATAAATCACCTGGTTAAAATACGCCTTATAGTTTAATAACTTTGTAGGTAAATCATAGAGCTTCAAAATATGGACTACCTTATCATACACATTAGAATTGGTTAGACCGAAATCTACACCCATTTGAATTGCCATCAGCATTCCCAAGGCTACAGCCTGACCATGCTTTAGTCCCTGTTCAAGCTCTATGCTGTGACCAAAGGTATGACCGAAATTTAAAAGCATTCTTTCCTTTTGGTCAAATTCATCTAGCTCAACAACACGTTTCTTCACAGTTAAGCTTTCATAGATGATATTCTCATCAATCTTAGGCTTAGAACTTAATGCCTGAAAGAGGCTTGGATTTCCAATGATGGCATGCTTAATTAGTTCTCCCATTCCATTGCTGAACTCCTCTTTGGACAAGGTGTCTAATGCTTTCGGATCAATCAAAACCAGCCTTGGCTGTTTAAAGCAGCCTAAAATATTTTTACGATGATAAAAATCAATTCCTGTCTTCCCACCAATGGAGGAATCCATCTGACTCAATAGCGTAGTGGGTACACCTACATAAGGAAGTCCCCGATATAACGTTGCCGCAATAAAGCCTGTCAAATCTCCAATAACTCCACCACCAAGAGCCACAAGTAGTTCATTTCTTTTGATATTTTTATCTAAAAGCTTAGAGATGGTTGAGCTATATATCTCAATTGATTTTGTCTGTTCTCCATGAGGAAGAATGATAGATTCTACCTCATAATATTTTTTCAAATCCTCTGTTACCGTATCTAAATATAAAGGAGCAACCATATCATCTGTTATAATAAATATTTTTTTATTCTTATAAATTTTCTTGATATAAAAAGAAAGATGAAAAAGAATATCATCTTCGATTTGTATATCATAGGAATGCTTTCCCAATTCAATCGTTAATTTACGCACTTTTCCATCTTCCTTCTAATTTCAGTCGAGCTTTGAAATAGCTCCTCTAATTTTTGTTTATCGTTTTCCTTTAAGGCTTCCTTTAAAATATCAAGCTCCCGCTCAAAGCTTTCCATATGAGCAAGCAGGGCAGCTCTATTTTCCAAAAATAACTCACTCCATAGCTTTTCATTGATCATCGCAATTCGTGTTAAATCCCGATAAGAGTCTCCAATGAAATGAACCGTATCCTTGTCGTGATCGCTATTTACTAAGGATACAGCAATCGCATGTGTAAGCTGGGAAGTAAAGCCTATCATTTGATCATGCTTTTCTGGAGAGATTACAGTAATTGTTTTAAAGCCTAAATCTCTCGCAAGCTCATCTAATTTCTTAATTGCGGTAAGCGGGGTATGCTCTAAAGGAGTAATCAAAAAATTTGCCCCTTTAAAAATATCAGCATCCGCATACTCAATTCCTATTTTTTCCTTCCCAGCCATAGGATGGTGGGATACATAAATTGCTTTTCCAACATATTCTTGAATATCGTAAATGAAGGAACACTTTACACCACATACATCTGTAATGATTTGATTTTCTTTAAAATAGGCTTGATACTCCTTCATAAACGAAAGAATTGCTTGAGGATAAATGGATAAAATGATTACATCCACAAAAGAAATCACTTCTTCTACCTTGAAATCCTCTTCTTGAATATATCCTTTTTGTTTTGCATATACAAGGGCTTGGAGGTTTTGATCCATACCATATACCTGATGTCCCATCCTAGAAAGCCCCATTGCATAGGACCCACCAATCAAGCCTAATCCAACAATTAAAATTTTCATTCTTCTATGGTCTTTCCAACAATTGGAGCAATCTGCTTCAATTGCTTCATCATATGATCAAAGCGTTCTGGCTTTAAGCTCTGAGCTCCATCACATAAAGCACACTCTGGATTGTTATGAACCTCAACAATAATGCCATCCGCTCCAACCGCAAGGGCCGCCTTCGATAAGTCCTCTACCATAGACCATTTCCCAGCGGCATGAGATGGGTCAACAATCACAGGCAAATGAGATAGCTCCTTTACAGCTAAAACTGCAGACAAATCCAATGTGTTTCTCGTATATTTTTCAAAGGTACGGATTCCTCTTTCACACAAAATCACCTTATCATTTCCACCTGCTAAGATGTATTCTGCAGCCATTAGCCATTCTTCAATGGTAGCAGACAATCCTCTCTTTAATAAGATGGGTTTATCAATCTTACCTAGTGCCTTCAGCAAATGAAAATTCTGCATATTTCTAGCACCCACCTGGATGATATCTACATCCTTCACAAAACGTTCAATCAAATCCTCAGACTGAATTTCTGTGATAATAGGCAAATGAGTCTCTTCCCTAGCCTCCATCAATAAATCGAGTCCTTCTAGTTCTAAACCCTGGAATGCATACGGAGAGGTACGAGGCTTATAGGCTCCTCCTCTTAAGATGTGAGCACCACTATGCTTAACGCTCTTGGCTACCTCCACAATCTGGTCATGAGTTTCAACAGAACAAGGACCAGCCATAACTGTGAAATTTCCTCCACCAATTTTTACACCACATACATCAATAATGGTTGGAAGAGGATGGAATGCCTTAGACGCCTTCTTATAGGGCACCTGTATTCTAGTAATCGTATCAACTCCAGGAAGAGCATAGACATCGCTATCCATCGTTTTGGTTGTATCACCAATAATACCGACAACAATTACATCACCACTACTAGCGTCCTTTACCTGTAAATTTCTATCATTAAAATATTTCACAAGATTCTCATATTCTTTTTTAGAAATATTTTGCTTCATTCTTATGATCATAATTCTACCTCAATTCTATAAACTGCATTATTTATTATTCTATCATAAAATAAGAAATCATTCAAGATAACGTCCAATATCCTTATTAAGATAAAACACCCCTTTTCAAAAGAGGTGTAACATCATTTGTTTTCAAACTGAGAATCATACATATCCTTATATATAGAGCATTCCTCATATAAGGAGGTATGACTGCCTTTACCTACAATTTGTCCATGGTCTAAAACGATGATTTCATCTGCATCCTTAATTGTGGAAAGACGGTGGGCTATAATAAAGGTCGTTCTGCCTTTTGCCACCACGTCCATCGCATGCTTAATCTTCATTTCTGTTTCACTATCAATGTTGGCAGTGGCTTCATCTAAAACTAAAATCTTAGGCTTACGCAGTAAAATTCTCGCAAAGGACAAAAGCTGTTTTTCTCCTAGGGAAAGGTTGTCACCCTTAAAGGAAATTGGGGTATCTAATCCAAGCTCATTCTTTCTTAGCATATACCCTGCACCAACCTCCTCCATTACCTCAATGATTTCTTCATCTGGATAAAAGCGTTCCATAGTAACATTGGAGCGAATCGTTCCTGCAAAGAGGGCAGGAGTTTGAAGAACAATTCCTAAATTTTTTCGGTAGGAGGCCTTGTTGTAGGTACGAATATCTACACCATCCACTAGTAAGCTTCCTTCCTGATAATCGTTATATCCTAATAAAAGATTCATTAAAGAGGATTTTCCACTTCCAGTATGTCCAACAATACCAATCTTTTTTCCAGCCTCAACCTTTAAGGATAAATCCTTTAATACATAATTATTTTCGATGTAGGCAAATTTAATATGCTGAAATTCAACCTCTCCCTCAATCGTTTGAGGAGCTTCCATTCCATCTAGAACTCTCGAATCATTAGCTTCATCCATAAACATAAATACACGATTGGCCGCAACCAAGGAATCCTCTAGCTCATTTAGGTTATTAAAGATAGCATTAATTGGATTAAACATTCGACTCACATAGTCAATAAAGGTTGTAATTAAGCCTGCCGTAACTAAAATCCCCCCAACCTGAGTTGCTTGAAAGCCTAAGAAAAACAAAATTGCCGTTTCCGCTAACCTTCTTACAATAACCAATAGCTCCCATCCAAAATAGATGTTGATGGTATTGGCTTTTTTATCATTGTAATTATACCGATTGACCAGTTCCTTATACTCATTGAGCATGTTTTCCTCCTGGTTAAAATCCTGAATGATTAAGGTTCCACTGATTAGCTCATTTAGTTTACCTGTGATTCTGGAGCCTGTTTCTCTTAAATCCAAATAATAGCCATGAACCTTTCTGCGATAAAATGTAATCCATATCAATATGATAGGAACAATGGCCAATATAATTAACCCAAGCATTGGTTCAAGAAGAATCAATCCTACATACACTATTGTTATATTTAGTATCGCATTAAAGATGGAAAACATCGTCATATAAAAGGTTCTAACTCCATTACTATCAGAGGTGATTTTAGCTACGATTTTACCATCTGGCTCTAAAGAATAATAATCTACAGGCAAATAATCTATTTTGCGAATTGCTTCTTCTCTTAGGTTCCTTTCGATATGCATTCCTGTCAAGGTTTGCGTATACTGTAAAAAATATCGCATAATGACAACGATTATGATCAATACAAAATAATAAATCAAATACTCTATAATCTTATCCCCCTGATTGGCAGGAATAAATTTATCAAGAATTTCTTTTGTGATTAAAGGAGAAATCGTCGTAAGCACTGCAACTCCAATGGCTAAAAATAAGGAAAGTAAAACAAGCCATTTCTCCTTTAAAATATAAGGTAAGGTCTTTTTGAAAAGTGTGGATTTAGAATAGGTCATATCCTTTTTACTCATGCTGTTCCACCTCCTCCATTTGTTGGGCAAGGAATTGTTCATAATACCAGCCCTTCAAATTCATCAGCTCCTCGTGGGTGCCTCGTTCTACAATCTTTCCTTTATCCAAGACGATAATTAGATTGGCATTCATAACTGCAGAAAGACGATGGGCCACAATGATGTTCGTTCGGTTGCTGCGATAGGTTTTCAAAGAATGAATGATATTCGCTTCCGTTTTACCATCTACCGCAGACAATGAGTCATCTAGCACCAATACATCTGCATTCTTCAGGAAGGCTCTAGCAATCGCCAATCTTTGTTTCTGACCACCAGATAGTGTTACACCATATTCTCCAACTACAGTTTCATAGCCATGAGATAGCTCCGCAATATCCTTTTCAAAATCGGCCATGATGACGGCCTCATTAACCTCCTCTGTAGTCGCCTGTGAATCTCCTAATAAAACATTTTTTAAAACGGACCTAGAAAATAGCATATGCTCCTGAGGAACATAACCAATATGCTTTCGGACAAGCTGTTGATTGAAATCCTCAATTTCTTCTCCATTGATAAAAATCTTCCCTTCCTCTACTGGAAGCTGACGAACTAGCTGCCTTACTAGGGTGGATTTTCCACTTCCCGTTTTACCAACAATTCCTAGCGTTTGTCCCTCTTCTATTTTCAAATCAATATTTTGAAGGACATCCTCTTCATCTCCTGCATAACGGAAGGAAAAATCTCTAAATTCTATGGTTTTAATTTCTGATAAGGCTTCATTCTTTTTATCGATAACACTACTCTTAGAATCATAAATTTCATTGATACGGTCGGCAGAAATTAAGGATTGATAAAAGTTATTAATCATATTACCAATATTCGTAAGCGGGGCTTGGAATAAGTTTAGGTAAAGAATAAACTGGGCTAGCTCTGCAACTGTAATCCGTTCTAAGTAGCAGAAATAGGCTCCTAGTCCATATGCAATTACGGTTGCTACCGCGACGATGGATTGAAACATCGGCTGAAAAATGACATTAATTTTAAGATTGGCCTTTTCAACATCATAGGTATCCTTAGAATATTTTAAATTCTTTTGATAATTCTCTTCCTCCTTAGAGAAGGCTCGGATTGTCCTGACATTTGTAATACTTTCTAAAATTACATTTCCCATCAAGGAGGATTTCTCTCTTACTAGCTGCCAATTCCGTTTTACCTTTCTCTTTAGGATTAAATTCGTTAGGAAAATAAAGCTTAGGGGGATAAAGCACAATACCGCCAAAACTGGCTCTATCAGAATCATCGCTACTAAAGTGACTACTACTGTCATAAACTCTAGAAAAATATTTAAAAGACGATTACCACCACTAAAGTTCACACTCTTAACATCTCCAAGAGCTCTAGTCAGTAAATCTCCTGATTGAAATCGTTCAAAAAAGCTCGCATCCTGAACCAAAATATTTTCCATATACCGGACCTGTAATGCATAATAAAGCTTTATCTTCAGCCGGTTTTGTAAAACTCTCTTGGTCGTACTTACTAAATAAATTGCAAGCATAGTAAGGATATATGGCAACAATATTCTAGTAAATAAAAAAGCCATGGTCACAGTTCTATTTTCATCCTGAACAGCATCGATTAAAGTCTTAACAATTCTTGCAGGAATTAAATCAAGTAAAGGAAAAAGGAGCCCCACAAGAATGATACTTATATATCTATACCAGTTCTTTGAAATAAACCACCATAGGCTTTTAATAAATTTAAACATATTTCTCACCCGCTTTATTCTACTTCCTTATTATAAGAGAAAAAAGAGAATAAGAAAAGGAAAAAGTATCACAAATCATTATTCAATTCGACATTTTTTCAAAACTTCTATTTCTTGTTTATATCCTTCATCCTCATTCGGCGTTTCTAGATAAAACGGTAGATTTCTCAGCTTTGGATGATTGATGATTCTGACAATTGCCTCCATCCCAATTGTACCTTGACCAATTTTTTCATGTCGGTCCTTATTGGAAGCAAACGGCATTTTAGAATCGTTCAAATGGATTGCCTTTAACCGATCTAAGCCTATGATAGCATCAAATTCCTCTAGCACACCATCCAAATCATTGACGATATCATATCCAGCAGAATAAACATGGCAGGTATCTAAGCATACTCCCAGCTTTTCCTTGTGCTGAACACGTCCTATGATTTCAGCTATCTCCTCAAAGGATCTACCTATTTCACTACCCTTACCAGACATACATTCTAAAAGAATCGTCGTTTTCATTTCTGGATAAATAACTTCATCTAAGATTTCTACAATTTGGCCAATCCCCACTTCTACTCCTTGACCTGTATGACTCCCTGGATGGAAGTTATATAAGGCATTTGGAAAATGCTCCAGCATCTCAATATCTGATTTAAAAACCATTCTCGCAAATTCTCTCGTCTGTGGGTTTGCTGAGCAAGCATTCAAGGTGTAAGGAGCATGACATAAAAGCTCTACAATACCAAATTTCTGAGCATATTCCATAAACCCTTCAAAATCTCCTTGGTCCCAAGGTCTAGCTTTACCCCCCTGAGGATTTCTAGAAAAATATTGAAAGGTATTCCCCCCTAAAGCTATTATATTTTTTCCTGTTTTAAGGAATCCATTCGCAATAGATAAATGACAACCAATTTTAAACATATTCTTACCTCTTCCTACTTGGACTTTCATCCATATAGCTTTATTTTATCATTTTCCATTCAAATTTCCTAGTAAATCCTTTACAAAACGATAAACTTTATCTCCAGTTTTTATGTAAAACTCCTCTTCCTTTATGTAAACATCTAAGATAGATAGCCCAGAATAAAGATAGGTTGTTTTATGGATTACCCGATTGTAATGAAAAATTATAAATTTGGTAGGAGCTAACCACCCACCCTTAGTAAATAGGAATAAAAGATAGATCTGTTCTTCAGAATAGGAGATTCCCCTCAAGGAATACCTATAGTTTCGGTCCTGATAGGAAAAGGTATAGATTTTACGCAAAATCCCTCTGGAATATTCGTACAAGATATGATAGGTTTTATCTGCCATAAATTGCCGTTCATATTCGTGAATATAAAAATGAAATTCTTCATTTTGAACACAAACCTGATGGAGCTCCCACGCTATTGTATAAGGCTTCGATATTATATCCAATAAAATAAGCTCATCAGAATATCGGTATAGATAATATTCGTCCTGATCTATTAAAGCCTTATGTAGGATAAAGTAAATGTCGCCCTCTACAACATCTAAAAATTTTAGATACATCATGAAATGAGACTGATTTGGATTGTCAAATTCAAATTGTATCTCCTTTAACAGCTGATGAGAATAGGAAAAGCATTGCATCGTCAATGTATTATTTTTAACATTCTCTAATAGATAAAATTCATCCTTAAATATAATCTTATCCCAGGTCCAAAGCGCGTTTTCTGGTAAGCCTATGATTCTAGCATTATACTCCAAATCAAGTTCAAGGATGTACTGAATATAATGATTAGAAGCTGAATATGTGACAGCAAAATATAATATATCTTCCCTAGCCCAAGCATTCTCTATATGAAGATATTCATCTTTTGCTAAAACATGCTTTTTAACCTCCTCCTGATTTTTATATAATCTAAATATATTAAAATACCCTTCGCCCTGCTCTATCGTTTCTATGGTGAGGGAATAGGAATAGACATCATTAATTTTAACAACCTGATGAGTTTCTTCTTTTAGCTCCTCTAAAACAAGATCTTCTGCCTCTAATCCGTTAAGAATTTCCATTGGAGCATCACTCTCACAGGAGGAAAGAAATAATATCAAACAAATAGCTACAATAAAAAGCATAATTTTACGCATAAACTACCACCACCTGACAAACATTCTTAATTTTTACAGTTTTTTATTTTTTAAAAGATTTTCAGTATCTTCATTTCAATTTGATTGTATCAGTTCTAGAAATATGATACAATGTTAGTCAATAGAATTGTTACACTATGAGGTGGTTTGTTTTGAAAACAGATGTATTATCCAAAGAATATTTACAGCAGGCTTTACTTCTATTAATGGAGAAAAAGCATATCGATAAAATAAATGTCAGTGAGCTATGCCAAAAAGCAGGTGTAAGTCGTATGACCTTCTATAGATTGTATGGAGATAAGGTAGAAATCATCAAAGATATGTTATCGGGTATTGGGTTAGATTTCACAAAACAAAATAATCCATTGATTGATGTTGATTTTAAAAAGTATTTAATTATCCTATTTGGAATATTAAAGAAATATAGTAACGTTACTTTGGTTTTAATGAAATCCGATTTGCAATATCTACTACAGAATTATTTTACTTATTTATTTTTAATTAATAATGATAAATCTCCCATCTACAACAACTACTATTTTTCAGGAGCGTTATGGAATGTGTACCTATGCTGGCTAAAGAATGGAATGGAAGAAAGCGAAGAACAGCTTGCTGATATCATTTGTCATATCATCAATAATACAGTAGCAAAATAATATTTAAGAAGGCTTATCAAAGTCTTTTTATTTTTACAAAAAAAATGCCATCAGATTTCTCTGATAGCATTCTTGTTTTTTATATTTTACTTATTAGGAAATTCCATATTTGCTAAACGAGTATAGTTTGCAAAACGCTTTTGAGCATCCTTAAGGTTAGACTCTAATAATTCCTGAGCCTTTTCAGGATTGATCTTAACTAGCTGTGCATAACGACCTTCATTCATTAGGAAGTCATTATACTTACTCCAATCTGGCTCCTTAGAGTCCATCTGGAATGGATTCTTTCCTTCCTTAGCAAGATCAGGATTATATCTGAAGGTTGGCCAGTATCCACATTCTGTAGCCTTCTTAGCCTCCATTTGACTCATATATAAGCCCTTCTTGATATTGTGAGCAATACAAGGAGAGTAGCAGATTACGATAGATGGACCATCATATGCTTCTGCTTCCTTTAATGCCTTAATTACTTGATTCTGGTTATAGCCATGAGATACAGTAGCAACATAGACATGGCCATAAGACATAGCTATAGATGCTAAATCCTTCTTGAAGGTTGGCTTACCAGCAGCGGCAAACTTAGCGATTGCACCTGTTCTAGAAGATTTAGAAGCCTGACCACCTGTATTAGAATAAACCTCAGTATCTACTACTAAAATATTTACATCCTGATTATTTGCGATAACATGGTCAAGTCCACCATATCCAATATCATAAGCCCAGCCATCACCACCAATAATCCACTGGCTTACCTTAACTAGATAATCCTTTAGAGATAGAATTTCTTTTGCATAAGGAGCATCAATCTTTTCCATAGCAGCAACAATCATTGGTGCCAATTCCTTTGTCTTAGCTCCTGAAGTACGATTTTCCATCCACTCTGTACATAGTTTCTTTACATCGGCAGGCATTTCCTCTAGGTTAAGAGCCATTACAGTCTGTAATCTATCACGTAATGTTTCAACAGCCATTCTCATACCAAAGCCGAATTCCGCGTTGTCCTCAAATAAAGAGTTAGCCCAAGCTGGACCGCGTCCTTCCGCATTTGTAGTATATGGGCTTGATGGATAAGAACCTGAATAAATAGAGGTACATCCTGTTGCGTTGGCAACCATCATACGATCACCAAATAGCTGAGAAACTGCCTTAACATATGGAGTTTCACCACAACCACCACAAGCGCCTGAGAATTCAAATAAAGGCTTAGAGAACTGAACATTCTTTGCGTTGTTTGTTCCAGCAACATCTCCCTTATAAGTTACCTTATTATAGAAATATTCACAAACCTTTGCTTCCTTATTCTTATTGGATTCTGCCATAGAATGAGAGGTTAACGCAGGACGTTGTACCATAGCACCTGTCTCATCCTTAACCTTCTTACCTGGACATACTGTTAAACAAACGCCACAGCCTGTACAATCTAAGGTAGAAACCTGAAGTGTATACTTGTAGCCCTTGAAGCCTGTTGCATCTAAGAATTGTGCGCCCTTAGGAGCCTTAGCAACCTCTTCCTCAGTACAAAGGAATGGACGGATACATGCATGTGGACATACAAACGCACATTGATTACACTGGATACAATTTTCTGAATTCCATAGAGGAACATCCGTAGCTACACCACGCTTTTCATAGGCAGCAGTTCCTTGAGGCATATGGCAGTCATCCCCATACTTAGCAAATACAGAAAGAGGTAGAGAATCACCATCAATTGCGTTGATTACATCGGCAATTTCTCTAACGAAGGCAGGTCTCTTCATATCTACCTTCTTTTCTTCATCCTGTAATTCAGCCCATTCTGGTTTTACTTCAACCTCAACAAGCTTTGTACCACCCATATCGATAGCACGATGGTTCTGATCTACTAATTCCTGACCCTTTCTTAAATAGGTCTTTGTAGCAAATTCCTTCATATGCTGCTTTGCTTCTTCATAATCCATAATTTGTTCATTTAGCTTGAAGAAAGCAGATTGCATAATCGTGTTAACACCTAAGCCTGGACGGAATCCACATTCTCTTGCAGCAGCATTGGCAGCAATGATATAGAACTTCGCATGCTTTTCAGCTAATAATCTCTTATAACGATTTGGTAGACGCTTTTCAATATTCTTAGCATCAACTACAGTATTTAATAAGAATGTACCACCATCACGTAAACCAGCAATCATATCAAACTTGTCTAGATATGCATCTAGAGAACAAGAAACAAAGTGTGGCTGGTTAACTAAATAAGTAGAACGGATTGGATGCTTAGAGAAACGTAGGTGTAATCTTGTTGAACCACCAGACTTCTTTGAGTCATAAGCAGCATAGCTCTGAGAATAGAATTCTGTATAGTCACCAACAATCTTAGAAATATTCTTACAAGCACCAACTGTACCATCAGAGCCTAATCCGAAGAATAATAATTCGGTAGTTGTAGGATCTGCAACGTCAATCTTTTCTGTAACCTCTAAAGATGTATATTTTACATCATCATTAATACCCAAAGTGAAATGATCCTTAGGTTTAGACTTCTTTAAGTTTGTAAATACAGCATTTACCATATCAGGAGTTGTATCCTTGCTAGATAAACCATAACGGCCACCAACAATGATAGGAGCATCCTTAGCGCCAAAATAAGCAGCCTTAACATCTAAGCAAAGAGGCTCGTATAAAGCGCCCTGCTCAATAGTACGATCTAATACTGCAATCTTCTTAACTGTCTTAGGCATTGCCTTTAAGAACTTATCTACTACGAAAGGACGATATAAATGTACCTTTAAGATACCAACCTTTTCCTTTCTAGCTAATAAATAATCAATAACCTCTTCTGCACATTCTGTAACAGAGCCCATAGCTACAATTACATTCTTAGCATCTGGTGCTCCATAATAAGAATATGGTTGATATTTACGACCCGTAGCCTTAGAGATTGCCTTCATGTATTTTTCAACTACAGGATATACTTCCTCATACTTATGATTTTGAAGCTCTCTAGTTTGGAAATACACGTCGTCATTCTGTGCTGTACCACGTGTCTTTGGATGAGCAGGATTTAATGCGTTTGCTCTAAATCTTGCAACTGCCTCACGGTCTAAAAGCTTGTCAAATACTTCATAGTCGATTGGCTCTATTGTATTAACCTCATGTGAAGTTCTAAAGCCATCAAAGAAATGAAGGAATGGAATGCTTGATTCAATTGCAGATAAATGTGCAACACCGGCTAAATCCATAACCTCCTGAACTGAACCAGCACATAGCATAGCAAAGCCAGTCTGACGGCATGCCATTACATCCTGATGGTCACCAAAGATAGATAAAGACTGTGCAGCAAGTGTACGTGCAGATACATGGATAACACCAGGTAAGCACTCACCTGCAATCTTATACATATTAGGAATCTTTAATAATAATCCCTGAGATGCAGTGTAGGTTGTAGTTAAGGCACCAGCCTGTAATGAACCATGAACTGTACCAGCAGCTCCTCCCTCTGATTGCATTTCCACTACCTTAACAGGCATTCCGAATAGGTTCTTCTTTCCTTGAGAAGCCCATTCATCAGTATACTCAGCCATTGGAGATGACGGAGTAATAGGATAGATACCAGCAACTTCTGTAAATGCATAAGATGAATATGCAGCAGCGTAGTTACCATCTATCGCCATTCTTTTCTTTTTCTCACTCATAATATCCTCCTAATGAGATAAAATATTTTTATTCGTATCTATTATAATCTTTTTAACAAAAATTATCAACAAATAACAAAATTTCTAAGCAACTTTTTTAAACTTTTTTCCTATTTTTTAAAAATAAAGAAAGCGATTCCGAGCGAAAGTGAAAAAATATTTCCTTTCAAGTCTTTCTTTCCCATTTATCGTCATCAGAAAACAAAAAAGCAGACCTTTTCAGTCTACTTTAGGTATAAAGCACTATAATGTTATTTTTAATCTTCTAACAATAACAGATAGTCCTCTTCTAATTTTCTTCGAAGTCCAATAGAAGATTCCGCTAGTGGCATTCTAAGTCTTCTAGTTTTAAATCCCATCAAAAATAAAAGATATTTTACTGGAATTGGAGAAGGCTCTTTATAGATGTCCTCTGTAAGCTGCATAATTTTTTGATAGGTCGTTCTGGAGATTGAAATATCTTTAGAAAAGGATTGGATGATTAATCTCGTTTCCTTAGGAAAAGCATTTCCAATCACAGAAATAATTCCAACAGCACCTAAAGATAAGGAAGGAATCATTGAAAGGTCATCCGCTCCATATAGCACAAAGGAAGCATTACAAAGGGAAGAAATTTTAGTTTGATACGCTAAATCACCAGAAGCCTCTTTTATCCCTATAATATTGGGATGATAGGATAAAATTCTTACCACCTCAAAATCCAATTGTAACCCTGTTCTTTTTGGAACATTATATAGGACGATAGGTTTATCAACATGATCCGCGATATAATGAAAATGCTTTAAAAGACCCTCTGTATTGCTTTTGATATAGTAAGGGGCACTTACTAAGAAGCTGTCAATCTCTAATCCCTCTAGACTTTCAGCAAGTTCAACTGCCTTCTTGGTTTGATTTGTGATGATTCCAACCATTACCTTAATTCTGCCATCTAAGTAGCTTAGAATATAACGAACAAGCTCTATTCTTTCTGTTTCCGTCAAACTTTCTGCTTCCGCCGTTGTCCCCAGCAATAAAAGTCCATCCGTTTGATTTTGGATATGGAAATCCAATAGACGATTTAGCTCACCATAGTCTATCTCATTATTTTCATCAAAAGGTGTAATTAATGCAACAATACTTCCCTTTAACATAGTATCACCAATATATTGTATGATGAAAAGAAAAAAGGAGATACAAATCTCCTTCATTTTGCGACCAAATTATAACTTAAGCTCTTTTAACTTCCTTAGCTAATTGACCACGTTCACCCTCAACTACTTCAAAAGTGACTTCTTCGCCTTCATTTAATGACTTATAACCATCAGCTACGATTGAGCTAAAGTGAACAAAGATATCTTTGCCATCTTCAGCAACAATAAATCCATAACCCTTTTCAGCATTAAACCATTTAACTTTACCCTTCATGAGTTTACTCCTTTCAAACAGGCCTTGATAGGATACAACAAACGTTCCTATTAATAAGATTATACCTCAAATCCGCTCTTCTAGCAAGGTTTTTAAGATATTTTCAACAAATATTTCAAGGATAAAGACACGATATTTCCTTTTCTTAAATTTTGTCGAAGAATTAATTCCTTTTCATCTTGTTTTATTTGTATTATAATAAAAAGAAAAAGAAAGGAAATACTTATGAAAAATAGATTATTAGAAAACTTTTTAAGATATGTAAAAATAGATACTATGTCCGATGAAAACAGTTATTTAACTCCTTCAACTAGTAAGCAATTCGATCTTGCTAAAAAACTAATACAGGAACTACAGGAATTAGGATTAAAAAATATTCATTTATCTGAGAACTGCTTTGTTTATGCGACTCTTCCCTCCAACATTGCGGAAAATCGCCACTCCATAGGCTTCATTGCCCATATGGATACCATTCCTGGATTTTCAGGAACAAAGGTAAATCCGACTGTCGTCTATAACTACTCTGGAGAAACCATCTCCCTAAAGGGAATTGAATTAAATCCCAAGCAGTTTCCTTTTTTGAAAAATTTAAAAGGGAAAACCTTGATTACAACAGATGGGACAACAGTTTTAGGAGCGGATGATAAGGCGGGCATTGCTGAAATTATGACGATGCTTTGGTATTTTGTAACTACCAATACTCCTCATATAGAAATCCATGTGGCCTTTACACCAGATGAAGAAATAGGAACAGGCATTGAAAAATTTGATTTAACTAAATTTTCTTGTCCTTTTGCTTATACCGTTGATGGGGGTGCCTTCAATGAAATCAATTATGAAAACTTTAATGCAGCCTCTGCTCTAGTGAAGATTAAAGGTCTAGACATTCATCCAGGCAGTGCCAAGCATCAAATGCGAAACGCAAGTGAAATTGCAATGGAGTTTAACCAGCTGCTTCCTCAGGAACAAAAACCACAATATACAGACGGCTATGATGGCTTCATTCATTTAACTGGGATGAGTGGAGTGGTTGGTGAAGCTACTCTTTCCTATATCCTAAGGGATCACAATAGGGAGCTTTTAGAAAGAAAAAAAGAAATCCTGTTATCTGCACAGAATTTCCTTAATAAAAAATATGTACCTAATACTGTAGAGGTTTCCATCAAGGACAGTTATTCCAATATGGCTGAAATTATAACCAAACAACCAATTAGCGTTAATCGTGCAAAAAAGGCTATGGAACATCTAGGTATAACACCTAAGGTAAGTCCAATCCGAGGTGGAACAGATGGAGCTAGACTTACCTTTCAAGGATTACCTACTCCTAATCTAGGCACAGGAGGATACAACTGCCATGGTCCCTATGAGCTAGCATGTCTAGAGGAAATGGAGCAGGTAACTAATATTTTAATAGAATTAAGTAAGGAAATAGAGCTTTAGAGCTCTTTTCTTTTTTATTTGCTGTACTTTTGGGAATACTCTTCAATCAAATGAATCATTTTTTCATTTTTAAAGAAGCTTCTAACCTCTTCTAAATCTACATAGGCATGCTCAAATTGAATCGCTTGTAAAATGACCTCAGCATACATAATCTCTCTATGAGCAGGATTTGCAAGATAGCTCTCAATATCCATCTGCATTTTATTATTGATGCCTTCTACCATTCCACGGTAAAAGTAACTTTCTGCCCCAAAGCATTTTTTCACACTTTCAAAAGCCTCAAATCCCTGAATTACATCGGATATATTGATTTGTTTATACTGCTTTAAAACTGTGGTTCCCCCATTTAAAATATTGTCAGTTGTGGTTTTTAAAATATTGGCCAACTCTAACAACAAAGCCGTATCTGGTAAAGTCTCTCCAGTTTCCCATTTAGAAACAGCCTGAAAGGAAATATGTAGCTCATCTGCCAAATCCTTCTGGGTCAAATTCAATGAGGTTCTTTGTTTTTTAATATAGTTTCCAATCTGTTTCGTATTCATTTTCTTTCTCCTTGTCTTTCTCCCAATATCTATTATATATAAAAAAAGTAATTCAACAATAACTAGAAAATTGAAAAAATTCTAATTTAAATTGAATTACTGAAATAATGCTATGATAAAAGAAAGTAGATTATTCTGATTATAATCCATCGGTATATCAGGATAAACATAAATAAAACGCAGAATATAAGCTACTAAAACAATACCAGTTAAGCTTATCCATATCCATTTTGCATGAAGAATTTTTTTCGCCCAGCTCTTTTCCTTAAAAATGATAAGTACTAAGACGAATGGCAATAAAAAAATAAAGGGATTCATTTGAAATGCAAGTGGAAAATCGAGGTGAAGCAGAGCGAGCGCCGCTCTAGTCATTCCACACCCAGGACAAGGATACCCTATACAGAGCTTGATTAAACAATTCTGAATGCCTAAGGCATGCGTAGTTAGGGCATAAATTCCCAATAGACATATTGCAATATTATATTTACTTAAAAATTCAAAAAAAGGATTTAATATTTTTTTCATAGTACTCCTAAAAAACAAATTCACCTGTAAATTTATATATCTACAGGTGAATCTATGCCGTTCTTATTCTTCTGTTGCAATACGATTTAAAGAATTCTGGCTGATTGCCATACCAACAATTGGAGTAAGAAGGATACTTAATAATAAATTAATTAATGTATTATCCTCTCCTGTAACAGCATCTACTTTCTTGAAGAATTTATACTCCCAGTAAATTGTGAAAATTCCACAGGTTATTATTCCTAATAAAAGAGCAAGGATATAATTCATTAGTGGATCATCTGGATCCTCCATATTTAAGTCCTCCGCAGTAACATAGAACCAATAAATACTATAAATTCCACAAGTAAGTATGGAAAAAAGCACAACAAGTGCCACATTTCTGTTTTTCATACCTATAACCTCCTACTTCTATTTTACAATTTTTTGCAAAAAATACAAGTAGTATTTATTTTTATAGACAATTTTAGGAATCTATATTAAAATAATTAATTTTATGCATATTTTCTAAAGAAAAACCATCCCATAGAAGCTTTTAAATAATATTTAACCAATCTAAAAAACAAAATTGTAAAAAGCTTTTTTTGCCGAAAGGAAAGCTTAATACAGGAATAAATCATATCTTTGATAGAACGAAATGTACTTCTTCTAAACTGGTTTAAATTTGTAAGATTTGCTTTTTTACAGAAATCATCAAACATAAGAAAACAATCCACCTTTTCTTGATAGGTTAAGGACGATAACCAATCCGCAATGGTTTTACTAAAAACCCTAGATAAAACAGAAGTCGCCTTTGTCCTCTTAAACTTCATATTTTCGATTTTCCAATAAAGTAAATCATGCTGTAAAAAGCCAATGGATCTGCTTCGAACTACTACATAATTCTTGGTATGATTCAGCAATAAACCAACCACATCATCCTGAGGAATATATTTAAAGTGTCTCTGTTCTAGTCTTTTATATTCTTCCTGCTCCAAAATATCAGAATTAAACCCTGGACCATCAAAATCATAGATACTTCTAAGCTTATTTTGGTGATGAACCGGCAAATGAATCGCTGCATATAAGGCAACATTCCCTCCCTTAGAATGACCAAGAATTTCATATTCCCCTATGTACTGACTCATAATTTTCTCAGTATACTCCAACCCTTTTTTATGGGAGGGAATGGACGGATATATTCCCAAGCACATATCCTCTTTCCAGCCAGAAATAGATAAATCCGTCCCTCGGAAGCAAATAAAATAGATTTGATCGATTCTAAACGTCATGCTGCAATACTGCATATCCTCTGTAAGAACTGATTCCACCTCACCAATTTCAAGTCCAGAGAAACGTTTAGAGCTAGCTAGTAGTCTAAGAAGTCTTTTATTTCTTCTTGGACTATAGTTCCCATCAACCAAAAGCTTTTCCTGATTAATAAGCTGGTTGACCTGGACGAAAGCTCTACAATTTGTTTTTTCAAAGTTTAAATAGGTAAGCTGTACAAGGATTGCCCGGTCAACTTCTGTAAGAGGCATATCAGAAAAAAATGTATCCTTATATTTTTTTAAATACGATATTAAATTATGCAATTGCAGATGCCTCCTTCCTAAACTATATGCTAAAAGCAGACTCTATAGTCCCTATAGCTCTAGTATACTGAAATAAATGTTTTTTGTAAATATTAAAAACTTTATAAAGAATTTATCAATAAAGCCATTCTTCTTATAAACAAGTTTTAGTTAGAACATTCTAAATATATTCTTGTAAACAAAAGCTCCCATTCCTTGTAATTATGCAATCGTATTCCTTGTAATTTTTATTTTTCATTCCTTGTAATTTTGGAAAATAAATATGGTGTAATATATAAAAAAGAGAAAACCTGCGTTTTCTCTATTCTTCCTTCATATTTCTAACCTTAGCATCATATTTCTTACGTTCTACGGTGTCTAATATCTTTTTTCTTAATCTAATATGCTTAGGAGTAATCTCAACTAGCTCATCTTCATTAATAAATTCAAGACAGGCTTCAAGAGTCAAAACTCTAGGAGTTTTTAGCACAACCGTTGTATCTTTATTTGAGGAACGTGTATTCGTTTGTTGCTTTGCCTTTACAACATTGACAGCCAAATCCAAATTTTTATTTGCTTCTCCTACAATCATACCCTCATATATTTCTTCTCCTGGAGAAATAAACATGGTTCCTCTATCCTCTAAAGCCCCAATAGAATATGCTGTAGATTGTCCTTGAGCCATAGAAACTAATACTCCTGTCGTACGCTCTGCAATCGTGACCGTCTCCATTGGTCGATACTCCAAAAAGCTATGATTGATAATCCCATAGCCCTTTGTGACTGTCATAAAATCGGTGTTAAATCCTATTAGTCCTCGGGAAGGAATCGTATAAATCAATCTCGTTTGAGTTTCGGTATTGGTCATTGTCTCCATAGAGCCATGACGATTTCCCATCATTTCAATCACTGGTCCTGCAGATTCGCTTGGAACATCAATTACACAGTATTCATAAGGCTCACAAACTACTCCATCCTTCTCCTTCATTATCACATGTGGTCTAGAAACCTGAAACTCATAATCCTCTCGACGCATCGTCTCAATTAAAATT
Organism: uncultured Mollicutes bacterium; assembly: GCA_900540705.1. Classification (GTDB taxonomy): domain Bacteria; phylum Bacillota_I; class Bacilli_A; order Acholeplasmatales; family Anaeroplasmataceae; genus Pelethenecus. Next base: position 11,120 of record UQGR01000011.1, on the reverse strand, counting down.
CCTAAATGTAATTCTCCACGTCCAGAGACAAGCCACTCTTCTTTTCCTTCCATACGTTCTACTCGTAGGGATACATCCTTTTGAACCTCTCTAAACAATCGCTCTTCTAGCTTTGTTGCGGTAACACTCTTTCCATCTTTTCCACAAAAAGGAGAGGTGTTTGTTCCAAAGGTCATCTGAACAGTAGGCTCAGAGATATGAATTTTCTCTAGAGGCTCCTCAAAGCCTTGCGTACAAATCGTTTCTCCAACAGAGATGTCTCCTAGTCCAGATACTGCAACCACATCGCCAGCAGAAGCTTCTTTTATTTCTATTCTGTCTAATCCTAAAAAGCCATATAATTTTTGAACTCTAAAAGGCTTAATAGAACCATCTAAACGACAACAGGAAACGACTTCACTCGTATGAATGGTACCTCTAGCAATTCTACCTATTCCAATACGACCAACAAAATCTGTATAATCTAATAGGGCTGGCTGAAGCTGTAAAGGCGCTTCTTTATTCATTTCTGGAGCTGGTATCTCCTTTAGAATCATATCTAATAAAGGTTCCATTCCTGGCTTTTGCGTACTTATATCACTAGATAAGGAACAGGTATTGTTCACTGCAGAGGCAAAGCAAACTGGAAAATCAAGCTCCTCTTCATCACAATTCAAATCAATGAATAATTCCAAAACCTCGTCAATTACTTCTAAAGGTCTTGCGGAAGGCTTATCTACCTTATTGATTACAACAATTGGTTTAAGATGGGCCTCAAAGGCTTTTTTTAAGACGAATCGAGTTTGAGGCATTGTCCCTTCATAGGCATCTACTACCAAAACAACACCATCCACCATCTTCATAATACGCTCTACCTCACCAGAAAAGTCAGCATGTCCTGGTGTATCTAATATATTTATTTTTGTATTTTTGTAGGTGATTGCGGTATTCTTTGCCAATATGGTGATTCCTCTTTCTCTTTCCAAAGCATTAGAATCCATGACACGTTCAGCAACAACCTGATTATCTCGAAATGTATGTGAGCTTCTTAATAGCTTGTCTACCAGCGTAGTTTTTCCATGGTCTACATGGGCTATAATTGCGATATTTCTTATATCCATACCTACTCCTCCTTAAAAACACGAAATTTATTATACCAAAAAATTAGAAGTTTATCTACCTATATTTTTGTTTATTTTCCTTTTTTATATTCTCGGATAGGTAAAGCTAACGCATAAAATAAGGCATCCTCTTCCTTTTCGTATAACTCTTTTAATAAATTCAAATACTTTTGAGGGCCCTTAGCTTCCTTTCTATTTGCTAAACGAATCAACTCATACAGGGAAGATTTTAATAAAGGATGCTTTATATCATTGATTTTATCTAAATGAGAAATGGAGCCCTTGTTGTTTTTTAAAAATCTATAGAAGGAGGAGACCAAATAAGGCTTTCTTCTACCTAAAGACATAGTATACACCTTTCCAGTAATGAGCTGGTACATTTTAATAAGCTCTAAACCAATGGAATATTCTACGAGATCCGCAATATCTTCATCCTTACTTTCAAATTCTAAAAGATTATCTACTAGCTCTAGTCTCCATAGTAGACGATGCTGAGAGGATGTGGCTGTAGGATATTCCTTAAGATATAGCTGCTTAAGCTCGGAAAGCTTAGATTTATAATCTCCATTTAGATCATAAAGATTCAAGGCTTCAACAATCATATGAAAAAATACAGAGCTAATTTTTTCATTTTTGGCAACCTTATATAGGACATCCAGTAAAGTATTACATTCCTCATAATAGGATTGAATTAAACCTGAAAGCTCTACCCTCTTTTGTTCTATTCCAAGCCCAGTAAAGACACTATAGGAAAAAGATTCCTTGCAGACACTATCAATATCTAAAATACAATAGGCTAAGGTGGTCGAATTCATCATTCGGTTTGCTGGATGTCCAACCACATCATTTCTAATAAATTTAAGTTCTCTTAAATTGGGATTTTTGTTGATATTGATAAAGCTTTTACTCTTGGTGAGAGAATAGGCTAAAGCATAAAGAGAATCTACCGAAACAAAAAGACTCTGTAAAAGAGCATAAAGCTTTAGCACATTAAAGCGAATGGTTGTATCCTCAAGCTCATAATAGCTTTTTTGAATTTCATTGGTCGTTTCTAATGCAGCCAAGGCGGCAACGACAGAATAGTTTTTATTTTGCTTGTAAAACGCAATATCAAAGGTTTCTATCTTTTTTTCATTTTCTAATATAAGGTTTTCCAACATAGAGCACACCCTCTTTCTTTATAGCTTTAGCATAGGCTAAATCTCAATTGATACTCCTTTATCAAATTATATAAAAATTAAGATAAAAAAGGAAGTTTTCTATCTCAAAAACTTCCCCTTCTTCCTAGGATTCTTTATCAGATTTACTCTTTTCAATCAGTTTTCCACCTAAATAGCCAGCCAATAAGGATTTGATATCTAATCCTGTAGCCTTTTCTAAGCCTGAAAAAATCTGAGTGCCGTTTTTAGAAATCTCTTCTGTTAGCTTGGCAGTGTTGCCCTCACCATACATTGTAATACTATCAATCTTACTCATAGCACTAGCAACTGGCTCTGCATAAGCCTTCACAATTTCAGGTAAAACACCAGAGTCTAAAATTAACTGCAGGGTTGCAGCCTCTCCATATTGCTTCATAGCCTCAGCCTTAGCCTTAATGGCATCTGCTTCCGCTTTACCCTTAGCTTCAATACCCTTAGCCTCAGCTAGGGCAGCCTCCTTTGCTGCATTCGCTCTTGCAATTTGGGCTGCAGCCTCTAAATCAGCTTGAATTTTAAGCGCTTCTGCGGCCTTTTGCTTTGCAACTTTATCTGCTTCAGCCTTGATTTTTTGCATTTCAGCTTCTTGTTCTAGCTCATACTTCTTAGCTTCTGCGGCCTTCTGTCTAGTAAATAAATCCGCCTCTGCCGCCATCTGGTCTGCATACTTCTTAGAGTCTGCCACCTTATTTACCTCAGCCTGTAGCTTCTTTTCCTTAAGTTCAACCTCACGATTCCCAAGTTCAACTTCTCTTTCACGCTTGGCAATATTTGCATTAACCTCTGCAACATTAATTTGTTCTAAGCGCTTTTGCTTCTCAATATCATAAGCAGCGTCTGCCACAGCCTTAGCTGTATCAGATTTTTGTTTTAATGCTGCTGCCTGAAGCTCATAGTCCGTATTCTGCTGAACGATCTTCATTTGAGACTCAACCTTCGCCTTGTTGGCAGCCTCACTAGCGGCACTAGATGCGATGGCAACATCTCTTTCTGCATTTGCTCTAGCAATGGATGCATCCTTAGAAATCTGGCTGATATTATCAATACCTAAATTTTCAATCACCTTATTATCATCGGAAAAAGATTGAATATTAAAGTTAACTACCTCAATTCCTAGCTTAGCCATATCGGGAACTACATTTTCTTTTACCTTATTGGCAACCCCCTGACGATCCCGAACTAGCTCCTTAATTTCAACTGTACCAACAATCTCACGCATATTTCCCTGTAAAACCTGTTGTAGTTGATTTTGTAATTCAGATTCTGCCATATTCAAGATAGACTCAAAGGCCTTTTCTAGTAACTCTGGATCAGAGGAAATCTTTAAATTTGCAACACCATCCACATTGATATTGATGAATTCCTTTGTAGGAATGGCCTCTTCTGTCTTAATATCTACCTGAAAAGCCTTTAAGGACAAGGAATCTGTTCTTTGTAAAAATGGAATTCGAAATCCTGCCTTACCAATTAAAATTTTCTTTTTTCCTGCACCTGTAACCATGATTGCAGTGTCTGGTCCTGCCTTGACATAGGATAATGCAAAAAGAATAATTATAAATGCAACTATCGCAATCACTACAATAGCAATAATAACACCAAGCTCCATAAAAACATCGCCTCTTTCTTCTATACCTCATTTTATTTCATTGGTAATTTTATTATACTATAAAAAAAGGAAAATATAAATATTTTCCCAGTAGTTTTCGACAAAAAAATACAAACTAAAATTAAAGGTTTGTTAAATAGGAAAGTGCAGACTCAAAATATACCCCATACCAATGCTTATCCTGAAAAAGCTCCGTATTTTTCACAGCCAAATAAGTAAATTCACAGGCAATCTTAGCAGCCTCCTGATAAGAATATCCCTTTACAACTGCTCCAAAAAATGCACTCGCAAAACAGTCTCCAGTCCCATGAAACATGGTAGGAACACGATCCGTAAAATAATAGCTTATAGTATTCTTATCCTTATCATAGGTTAATGCCCCTAGTTTATCCTCCTGAAAGCTGACGCCTGTCAATACAACAGCCGCGGATGTAGCCTCACCTAGTTTTTTTACTAGCTGTTCTAATTCATCTTTGGCATATTCCTTGTATTCTACATCTAGCAGTAAGCAGAGCTCTGTCAGATTCGGCAATAGCACATCTGCCTGCTTACATAGCTTTAGCATATGCTTAGGAAAATCACTAGAAAAGCCAGTATATAGCTTGCCGTGGTCTGCCATACAAGGATCTATCACCTTTATAGCAGTTGGACTTGATAAGTTTGACAGGATAGAAATAATATAATCAATTTGCTTGGTTGAACCGATATAGCCTGTATAAAATCCATCAAAGGTAAGCTTTTCTCCTTTCCAATGAGCTTCAATTTTGGGAAGCTCCTCAGTCAAATCACAGAATGTAAAATTTTGAAAGGCAGTATGCGTAGATAAAACCGCAGTTGGAATTACAGAAGCTTCTATTCCAAAGGAGGATATGATAGGCAAAGCTACCGTCAAGGAACACTGTCCTACACAAGAGATATCTTGGATTGTTAAAATACGTTTCATATGCATCACCTTTTTTATTCTAGCAAAGAAAAAGGTGGAGTTCAATACCCACCTTTAAAAAATTAATTGGTACCAGATTCCCTAGTTGTAAGATATAAATACAAGAGCTTCATCGTCTGTTCTATCGCATCCAAATGCGTACGCTCCATTCCATGGCTTGCATGAACACCAGGGCCAATTAAGGCACCAGCACAGTCTACTCCACTCCTCCAAGCGGCACCAATGTCTGAGCCATAAAAAGGAAATATATCTACTACATAATGCACATCATTCTTTTTAGCAAGCTCAATCAATCTAGAAGTCAACGCATAGCTATAAGGTCCTCCAGAGTCCTTTGCACATATAGAAACTTCGTATTCATTTCCAGCTAAATCCTTACCAATACAGCCCATATCTACGGTTACAAATTCATCTACCTGGTCAGTGGTGGCAGCACCATGTCCTACCTCTTCTTGATTGACAAAATATACGTAGGTATCATAGACTGGTAAAACATTTTTATCCTTTAATTCCTTTAATACACCAAGAATCGCACAAACACTTGCCTTATCATCAATAAAACGGCTCTTTAAAAATCCACTTTCCGTAATGGTCGTTTTGGGATCTATCAAAACATAATCTCCATGATCTATGTCAAGCTTCTTAATATCATCTTTTGAACTTGCCTTTTCATCTAGACGAATAAGCATAGAATCTAAATCTCTAGCCTTACTCTTGGCATCCTCATAAACGTGCACAGAAGCACTACTACATAAAATGGTTCCCGTATAAACCTTCCCAGTTCGTGTTACAACCTTACAGTACTCTCCATCTAAGGTAGGAATGAGTGGTCCTCCTACATTTGTTACAGAAAGGGTGCCATCCCCATGAATCGAGCGTACCATCAAGCCAAGTGTATCTACATGGGCACTAGTAGCAACTCTCTTCGAATGATCTCTTCCTTCAATAAATACCTTAACATTGCCTTTATTGGTAAGATATGCCGTATACCCTAATTCCTTTAAGAGATTCAACAATAGAGTATTCACATTTTTACTATATCCAGTTGGAGAATCACATGAAAATAACTTTACTGCAATTTCCTTTATATATTCTATATTCATATTTTGCATTCCTCTTTTCTAATTTCTTATTATATTATTTTTTAAAATAGAAAAAAATACTTGTTTTTAAGTCGAAGGTTTGATATAATAATCAAGCGTCAAGGAATGGTTCGGTGGTGTAGTGGTTAACATGCTAGTCTGTCACACTGGAGATCGCGGGTTCAAGTCCCGTCCGAACCGCCATCTGAATAACAATGCACCCTTAGATCAATTGGATAGATCGTTTGACTACGGATCAAAAGGTTAGGGGTTCGAATCCTCTAGGGTGCGCCATTAAGTTAATATTAAAGCTTAAATTAAGCTAAAGAAAATACGGCAGAATTGCCGTATTTTTTGTTTTTCTTAAACATCCACTTCAACGATTCTAGTATATTCCTGTAATGGATAAACTCCATCATGAGCTTCGCCATTATACATCCTAGCCATATCTCCTTTGGTAATTCTTACTACTCCAGCAGTGGCCAAAATTCTCGACAGTTCTTCTACGTCTTGTTCTCCACATAAAAGCGCACAGGTTTGAAGATGGTTTTTATGCTTCTTTAAGGTTAGAATATTTTTACGAGAAAGTCGCTTAATCCAAACATTTCTGAACATCATAGATAGAGTCAGTTCAGCATCGTCTTCAAGAAAGATGCTAATCCCATCTTTGCATAAAATCTTTTTATTCGGATTTTCTAATTTTTCGTTATAGATTTGAATCATATTCTTACCACGCATTCCTAAATCTGCTTTTCTACAATCCTGATTAGCCTTTAAAAATTGTGTAAAAAAGCGATTGGCAAATTCCTCCTGTTCAAATCCTTCTTCCGTATCTATAAATATTCCCTGACAGGAAGAACAGAGTACCTGATTTGTTTTACAGATGTGAACTGCCAACTCATAAAGCTGCTGGTCTGTAGCCTCTAAGGTTGCATAGGCAAAGGAAAGCTTATGTCCCCAGGGAATAATCTTTGTCGTTACTCCACCCATTCTTCTGGCAGCATCTACAGCCAAATCTCCACCCCATACTACAATTCCATCAGCTATATCTGCAAAAACCTGTAAGGTATCTATCTCAGTAGAAGGAACGTCAAAAACATAAATATAGTCCTTAAGCTCAGGTTCAGTTAAAATTAATTCATTTAATAGTTTGATTGAAAGACCGCTATCTCCAGTAGGCAGTTTTAATATGTTTATATTTCCAGCCAAAAGGCCTTCAACTACACTATAAGCAGGAAGTCCATCTACATTTCCAGCAGCAATATGGAATAAAATTCCCAAGGGAGAACGATATCGTTTAGTTCCTTCTTTTAAAGGTTGTAAACTGTCATAGTTCTCTCCAAGTTCTATTTTACATTTATATTCTAAGCCTTCCTTAGAAAACAACTTTGCCATTTCTAGAAATCTTTCATATGAGATATCTGCCATCTTCAAAAGTGGGAGAGCTATTTCATCATATTCTCCTTGAATTGCTTTTTGGTAAATAGCATCACAGGCTAAAATTACCTTTCGAATAGATAAGGGCTTTTTGTCTTGCAGTGTAGTTAGACAATCTTGATATAGGGAATCCAGTAATTCCTTTTGATATTTATTTTCTAAAATTTTTCCTTTATACAGTATCACTTCAATTCACCTACTTTTTTAATAGCTCTTCTGCCCCTGCAGCACAGGTTACAATGTCCTTTATTCCAACTCGCCCTATAATTTCTAAATAGGGAGATTTTTCTCCACAAGGACAAGGCTCATCATGAAGGACACCCAAATCATCTGTCATAATACTCAGTAGGGGAACACTATCTACCATTGGAGTTAAAAGATTAATCAATCCCACCTTACCATGTTCTAAAGGTTCTAAGGTATCCACATCTCTTATAATCACTCTGCCATATGCAGGAATATGGAAATGGTGATGCCGACAGTCTGTATAGAGTATTGGATGCTCGACAGCACCAAAAAATTCTATGACATGCTTGTCATCGACCCCTAATACCTCATATACTAAATCATAAAAATCCTGCTTTTCTACCTTTTCAGCATAAAATTGCTTCCAACCACCACCAAGCGTAATTAAAGATCCCTTAGGAAGCTTCACTCGAATTCCCTCCTCCTTCATTTCCTTCAAAAGAAAATAAGTATAGGCAGGAAAACCTATCGTTCGAACGGGAAATTTCGCCTTAGCATACTGAATTAGTTTTTGTTTCAAATGCTCTAAATCCAGCTTGTAGCCTCCATCTTTATATCGTAATGCATAGGTTCTACTTAATGCAGGAGCAAAAAAGGTAAACCCAAAGGCTGTCTTTGAAATGGCTGTTTTATTTTTTCTGCTTGGCTCATAGCCGAAAATCACATAGTGAACAGGCTTAAGGCTCCATAGATGGTGGTATCTTCCAATCCGAATCACCATATCTAGCCCTCGTAGTAAGCTTCTCGTGTTAAACCCAATCATTGATTTTTTCCCGCTAGTGCCACTGGAAGTTGCCTTAATAGGCATCCTCTTCTTCGACATAGAAAACAAGGTATGATGCTTAAAGTAAAGCGTTGGAATAAAAGGAATCTTTGCAATATCCTCATAAGATTTTAAATCATTTGGATGAAATCCCTGTTCATCTAAAATACGTCGGTATTCTGGGCAATGCTTATATTGATATCTACAGTTTTCTTTCATAGCTTGAAAAAATAAATGATTTGATTTTTCTGTTTGATATGGTTTTTTAAATCGAAATAGCTTGTTCCTCTTAGACATAGAATCTGCCTCCTTAAAAACATTATAACATAAAAGTCATCACAAACCTAAGTGATGACTCATTTTTCATTCTTTTTTTGTATTTCATAACCCTTTTTATCTAAAAAGGCTATATTTTCCGTGCTTAAAATGTTTAGCAACGGCTCAGGGGAAATAACAGGATTTTCAGTATAATGCTTACAATATTTACATCTCTTGCCTAATCTTTCCGATTGATAATAGTGCCCCTCCTGAATACTTTTTCCACAGCTGCAGCTTGCAATATGATACATATCATTTAAGTAAGTATAGGAACAATTATATTGATGGACATGATCTAGAGAAGACATGAATAACGTAAACTCTCCAGCTCTATCCCAATTATATCCTCTAACACGTAAATATACTACATCTCCTTGATTCATTAGATAAGTGATTTTAAAGTTATTTCCTTCCCCACTATCATCATCAGATGTAATTAGACAGTCATTTGTTCTGCCTGAAACCATCTGAGAAAATAGTTCTCCATATGTATCCATGCTTCCTGTTGTTTCAAAAATATAAGTAGCATTTTGAGGCGCTGAAAAAACAAACCAACAGCATTCTCCACTGGCAAGCTCTTTTGTATATTTATCAGATAAAGACATTTGCGTGGCATATGGCTTTGAATACGCTCTCCACTCCCCTTCATAACAAGAAGTAGGAGAGTTATTCTCGTATCTAGTGACGGATACATGGAACATATACCCTGAATTGATAACCCTTGTCCATAAATCCTCACCAGGAGAAAGACTAGTACTGGCGGTTCTTTCCGTTTTACCAATCCAATTATAATTAGAATCATAGAAATTTAGTTCATAACTTGTATCATTGAAAAATATGGATGGGGTTGACGGATTCCACGACCAAGAGAAAGTTGGACTAACTGTAGATATTGAAGAGGCAGTAACAAGAGATGGAGCCAAGTTGTAGTACCCCAATATTCTTCCATAATATTTTAGCCTTGACTTGTCATTATAATTTGCACGAAAATAGAGATCAAATTCTTGAAATGTTTTTGCTTTACTACCTGTTGTCATATTCCACATCACCCTATGTCCTAACCCTAATGCATCTTGATCTACATCATCATGACTATTATCATACATTTCATATAAGATGGACTGAACTGTAAGTTCACAATCATCACCAAGTCTAAATGAATTTGTCAAACTATAATTTGTACCTTTATAATCTGTATATTTAGAATCACCAACGGTTTTAATATTAATCAAATTCGCAGAAAAATATTGTTGAGCTACTATGCTAAAATAGGTTGGCCACCCTTCTCCCCATGCAATTCTATTTCCTTGTAATTTACATTCATTCTCAGAAAAATCTCGCCAAGAACATTCACAATAAACGTGAAAAACACCACTAGTAAAATGATTTTTATAATGATCTCCCATCCTTTTTTCAAATAAATGAGTACCACCAGGATTATTGCATATTTCAAATTCTTGTTGCACATGGTGCCCATATTCGTGCATAATAGTATCCCAAGCGGCATAACTTTTTAGATTTTTGTTGTCATTAGAATTTATGAGATATATAGTACTATCGTTTCTATTATAAAAACATCCTATAGAACTTTCATTGTGAGGATAACGGATGGAGGCTGAAGCTATATTCCTCCCACTCATTTCTTTAACATATTTAGCCGCAAAAATAGCTGCTTGAGAGATTTGTAATGCTTGGGCAAATTCAAAATCATATTTCACCCAAAAATCTTCAGGCTTTTTTTCAGTATCTTTTACCATGTAGTAGGTTTTCGAAATTTCATATTCAGTCCCAGTAGGAATATTTTCATAATAACCTAAATCCTCCTGATAACTAGATCCATTGCCCTTATACACTCTAGTATTTTCGCCCATAGGTATCAGTCTTACAAAGATATCATAACCTCCATTTTCAAAATCTGTGAAATCATCAGCATTATTAAATTCAAAACGATAAAAACCATTTACATCTGTATATGTTACAGCCAGCATGGTTTCTCCAATAGGCTCCTTATCCCATAATTCAATACGATTAAATTGTAAAGGATGAGAATTTCCATCATCATCAAACCAACTAAAAGTACCTTGAACATAGGTATCTGGATTACTTGACATAAGAGAAATTGAAGGATACTCCAATAGATTTGAAGGTTTTATTGGGTCATGACAAACCATTTCTTTACTTCTCACAGATTCATATTTTTCTATATCATTTTGTTGTAAATAAAATAAATATACTTCTTCTGCTGCATAAAATGAAGAACGGCTAATAAATAATTTATCTTCTTTTATAAATCCATATAAAGACAAATTTAAATTTGTCTCATTAGATAAATAGAGGGTTATCTCTATATGAGGCTTCTCTTCTTTTTTATTAAATTGAACAGAAAAAGAGATTTCAGATTATATCAAAGCTGGGAGTAAATAAAGCAG
>UQGR01000010.1 GCA_900540705.1 uncultured Mollicutes bacterium | reverse complement strand
AACTGACTTGTAATCAGTAGGTTGAGGGTTCGATTCCTTTTTTCGGCACCATATAGAATAAAAATTGAACTTGATATAGCCTTGTCATTTGTGACAAGGTTTTTTCTTTTTATGTTTTATATTGGTAAAAGAACTATTGCTGATTAAAAAGCCATATTTTTTCTCTAATACCACTTATAACCTTAAAACTACCGACTATACTATATCCATTGAAATATAGTTGTAAATGCGGCATAATTTAATCATGAAATAGCGCTATTAGATTAGGAAGGAGATTTAAATGTGAAAGTTGAAGTTACACTTGATGAAAATTGTTTGGAAACAAAAGTCATAATTTTAACAAAAAAAATGACAGAAGAGATTACTACCTTAATGCAGCGGCTATCGGACCATATTCCTCAAGAAATTGTAGGCTTTGATGGTGACGTCGTTCGGTTATTAGAACCGGCTGATATTGTTAGAATATATGCAGCGATTGGCAAAGTATTTGCCGTCATTGGAGATAAGGAATATATATTGCGTCTGCGTCTATATGAAGCTGAAGAAAGGTTGAATGGAAAAGGCTTTGTGCGCATTTCTAATTCAGAAATAATTAATATTAAAAAAGCAAAGAAATTTGATTTAAGTACAGTAGGTACAATTTGCGTTTCTTTAGCTAATGGTAATGTAAGCTTTGTTTCAAGGAGATATGTTACCAAAATCAAAAAAACTTTAGGTATATGAGGTGATATTATGAAAAAGAAATTAATATTTTGTTGTTTATTTGGTGCTCCTATTGGAGTAACTGTCAGTTTAATCATTACAATTATCATTTCCTTATGCACAGGAAATGGAGAATATTTTCCTGCTCCACATGAGCTTATGGATTGGTGCGGTAACGAAGTAACGGCTGTAATTATACAACTCATTTGTTCACTTGTGGTTGGCGCAATCGGAGGGGGTTCGTCTGTCATATGGGATATGGAAAAATGGAGCTTGACAAAGCAAACTCTATTTCATTTTGCTGTACTCGTAATTCCCTTCGTTCCTATTTCCTATGTGTTGAACTGGATGCCACACCACCTTTATGGTGCGTTAGGTTACGCTGCTGCATTTATAATTATGTATCTAATCATATGGATTTCTATTTATTTTTCCATTAAGGCAAAAATCAAAAAAATGAATAAGCAGCTACAACAGCTCCAATGCAATGAGAAGTAAGAAAAGAGAATGTACCAGCTTTAGAGTTATGCTTTCCAATCGTAAGGATCGGAGTTAAAAGACGTAAAGAAATATTTTAAAACAAAAGTGTAAATGAAAAATGATTAGTCACATATTTATGTGGCTTTTTCTTTTATACTTTGAATTTATATTTGATGTAACGCTTTCTTAAAAATTATATCTACGAAATGTAGTGTTTTTTTTCCATTTTGTGGTAATATATTTATAGAGGTGACTATAAATGCGTAAAACAAAAATTATATGTACATTAGGTCCTGCCTGTGATTCTGATGAAATGCTTAAGGCAATGATTCAAAATGGATTAGATTGTGCAAGACTGAATTTTTCTCATGGAACCCATGAGGAGCAAAAGGTTAGAATGAATCGTGTGAAAAGAGTAAGAGATGAGCTTGGGATTCCCCTGCCAATATTGCTAGATACCAAGGGTCCAGAAATTAGAGTTCGGCTTTTTAAGGATAAGAAAGTAAATTTAAAGGAAGGACAGGAGTTTACCTTTTGTTCTGACTACGATTTAATTGGTGATGAAACAAAAGTAGGATTGACCTATCCCGATTTGGCTGTATATGTAAACCAGCCTGGCGTAAAAATTCTAGCAGATGATGGTAAGGTTTCCTTTGAGGTATTGCGAGTAGAAGGAAAAAATGTGGTTTGTAAGGTTTTGAATAATGCTACTTTATCCGATAGAAAATCTATCAATATTCCTAATGTTATTGTAGATATGCCATATATTTCAGAGGTGGATCGTTCAGATATTATCTTCGGAATTGGGGAATGTGTAGACTACATTGCTGCTTCATTTGTCAGAAGAAAAGAAGATGTTTTAGAATTAAGAAAATTATTAGATCAATATGATACCTCTGGAAAAATCCGTATTATTTCTAAGATTGAAAACACGGAAGGCATAGAAAAGATGGATGAGATTATAGAGGTCTCAGATGGAATTATGGTAGCACGTGGAGATATGGGTGTGGAGGTTCCTTTTAAAATGCTTCCAGCCATCCAAAAGGAATTAATCATGAAATGCTATAAGGCAGGTAAGCTTGTTGTCACTGCTACACAGATGTTAGATTCAATGCAAACAAATCCAAGACCTACTCGAGCAGAGGTTAGTGATGTGGCTAATGCGATATATGATCGTACTACAGCAATTATGTTATCTGGAGAATCTGCTGCAGGGTTATATCCGTTAGAGTCTGTTTCTGCAATGAAAGATATTGCTACCTTTACAGAAAGTAATATTGATTTTGAGGACCGTTTTACAACAAGTCATTTGAACTTAGGTGATGACTTTCTTTCAGCCATCTGTAACGCAGCGGTAAACGCAGCTTTTCAGGTAAATGCGAAAGCAATCATATGTGTGACGGCTAATGGATTGACCGCCTTTAAGCTCTCTGCTTACCGTCCGGTTTGTCCTGTCATTGCTGTAACGGTAAATGAAAAGGCATGCCGTCAATTAAACTTAGCTTGGAATGTCTATCCAGTTTACGCAGAAAAGAAGAACTCTATAGATGAATTATTCCAATATGCAATTGATAAGGCATTAGAAACAAATGTCGTTAAAAAAGGCGATAAGGTAATTATTACTGGAGCTTCTGCCGTAGGGAATGCAATTACAGATACAATAAAATTACATATATTATAATAACCCATACCAATTTTATTAAAAGACATATATTATTACTGTAGCGCCTGCTACGAAGGGAGATTTAAAATATGTGTCAAAAAGAACACGATTGCAAACCAGAATGCAGACAAGAAATTTTAGTGGGAAATACAACTTTTAAATATGAATTAAATCAGGTAAATGAAAATACATATGATTTAGTTGCAACTCCATGTAACGTTCCTACCTCTGTATACTGTATTGCCAGAATTTCAGTAAGAGAAAATTGCTGCAATAATATGGAATATTATCAAGCATTTATTAATACCGATCCAGTAGAAATTATTCAGGATTGTAATTTATGCGATATTATCGCTCGTGCGATTGCAGCTTACTTTGAAAACACTCCTGTAATTCATACAAATAATTGCGGATGTAATCAAAGAAATTCCTTTGGATTCTTCTAGTTCATTCAAATTGTAGTCAGGGAGGGAGCTTTCCTCTCTGGCTGACAATATAATCTTCCAATTAAGACTGTAAGCAGTCTTTTCTTTTTGTTAAAAACTCTAATTATTTTATAGAAAAAAATATAAAAAACTATTGCATTCCTAGAATTGGTGTGATACAATATACGAGCGTGAAAAATTACTTTTCACTTTACATACAACGGGAAGTAGCTTAGCTTGGTAGAGCGCCTGGTTTGGGACCAGGAGGTCGCAGGTTCAAATCCTGTCTTCCCGACCAGTGATTGCGAGCGTAGTTTAATGGTAGAACCTTAGCCTTCCAAGCTAATGACGTGGGTTCGATTCCCATCGCTCGCTCCATTTTTTTATATTCTGGTAAAATTTACATAGGCTTGATACTCAAAATAAAAAATTTTGAGTTTTTTTTATTTGCAAGAATTAAAAAAAAGAATAATTCTTGTTATTTTTTTCTTTTTTTGTAGAAAAAAGTTTTTTATTAGTTTATAATATAAAGAGAATATAATGATGAGGTGTGATGAATATGTTTTTAAATCTTTTTAGCAATCCAGTAGACATCGTATTTTTCAGTGCGATTGCTGGCGCGTTTGTTTTGTTATTGGTAGTGTTTATCGTCACAAAGATAGTACAAAAGCAAAAGGACAAGAAATATGAAGCTGAATTTGAAAAGAGACAGGCTTTAGAACAAGAGGCTCAGGAGGAAACTTCACCTGCGGAAGAGACAGCTCCTGTTCAAGAGGAAAACTCTGAAGAGCCTAAATCTGAAGAGGTTGTTGAGGAACCAGTTCTTGAGGAGACTCCAAAAGAGGAAACTGAAAGCGTTCAAGAGGAAAGTCCAGTAGAAGCAGCTCCAGTTGTAGAAGAGGTTAAAGAAGAACCTGTAAGTGAGCCTGTTGTTGAAGAAGCTCCTGCAGAAGAACCTCAAAAAAAGACTCCAGCTAAAAAGGCACCAGCTAAGAAGACAACTGCTCCAAAGGCAGCTGCAAAAAAGGAAAAGGTTGTAGAAGAAAAAGCTAAGGAAGAAGAGGCTCCAAAGAAGACGACTGCAAGCAAAACCCCTGCTAAAAAAGCTTCAACTACAAAAGCAGCCACTACTAAGAAGACAACTCCTGCTAAGACTACTTCTAAGAAAGAAGAACCTGAAGCTAAAAAGCCAGTAGCTAAGGCTGCAGAAAAAAAGTCTGCAACTCCTACAAAGGCTACTAAACCTGCTGCAACTAAGACTACAACTAAGGCAACGACAACAAAGACGGCAGCGGCTAAACCAGCTACTCAGACTAAGGGAAGACAATATAATGGTAAATATGAGGTTTATCCAAGCGGAGATGGATATCAGTATCGTCTAAAGGCTTCTAATGGTGAGCAATTAATTGTCAGTGAAACATATTCCACTAAAGATAGTGTATTAAAAGCAATTGATGCAGTAAAAAGAAATTTAGAAACTGGAGATATTAGAATAATAGAAGATAAGCATGGAATGTTCAAATTTAAGCTTACCTCTAAAAATTATCGTGTTTTAGCACTAGGTTCTAACTATACTACTCAGGCAAGTGCGGTTCGTGCTTCTGAATCCTTTAAGAAGTTTGCATTAAAAGCAGATATTGTTGAAATTGAAACTCCTGCAGATCAGGATGATTCAGAAGAGTCAGTAGATATTTCCAATGTAGATGAAAAAACAGGTGGTAAGTTTGTCATTGAAAAATTTAATGGTGAATTCAGCTGGGACTTAAAGGCTTCTAATGGTCAAATCTTATGTCAAGCAGAAGGCTATACATCAAAGAGTGGAGTTGTAAGCTCTATTGAAAGCTTCCAAAAGAATGTTGATACGGGCTCCTTTAAGATATTTAAAGATAAGAACGGAAACTTCCACTATAAGCTATATACGGCTAGTGGTAGAGTTGCTGCCATAGGAGAAAGCTATAACTCCAAGCAGTCTGCAGAGTCTGCAGTACTATCTGTAGTATCTTATTTTAGAAATGCAGAAGTAGTAGAAAATTAATCTAAACTAGAATTTGGGCTACAGCTTTGTAGCCCTTTTTTTGAAGGTGATATATATGGATATAAACATTCCTAAAAATTTGATAAAGGGAACATTTTCTATACCCTATCAAAAAGGGCTGGAATATCAAAAGGGTAAATTTCAAAAAATAAAAATTAAAGATAAGGAGGTTTTTCAACTTTCTTTATTTACGGAAAAACAGGTTTTTCATCAAAATATAGAGCTAAGTAGAATAGATGATGAGCTAAGCAGAATTTTAAACGAAACCTTTCGATGCTTAGAATTGTATACACCCGAAGAGATTTATTATTATAAAATAACAGATAAGGGAAAATTACTGACCAACCGGAAAAAGGTAAAAAATGATTTTGTGGTTTTAGAACATAATCGTTCAAAAAAATATTTATTGCCAGAAGGAATAGCTATTCCGCCTTTAGTTGATTTAGGTGTTATGACTCCAGATGGAAAAATCGTAAAAGGAAAGAATGATAAATTTAAACAAATCAATCGGTTTTTAGAAATTATTGAGGATAGTATTGCTAAGGAAAATCAATTGAAAATAATTGATTTTGGATGTGGAAAAAGCTATTTAACCTTTATTCTTTATTACTATTTGGTTTATATCAAAAAAAATGGAAATAGAGATTATCGGTTTAGATTTAAAAGAAGATGTAATCGATCAATGTGATAAGATAGCTCAAAAATATGGATATCATAATTTAAAGTTTATGAAAGGTAATATAGCGGACTATAAGGAACAGGATGGAATTGATATGATTGTTACACTTCATGCCTGTGATACTGCCACGGATTATGCTCTATATCATGCAATCCAGATGAAGTGCCGATATGTCTTTTCCGTTCCATGCTGTCAGCATGAGGTAAACGCTCAAATAAAATCAAATCAATATCATTTCATTAGTAAATATGGTATTTTAAAGGAAAGAATGGCTGCCATACTTACAGACGCCATTCGCGCCAATATCTTGCAGTATTGTGGGTATAAAACACAAGTACTAGAATTTGTGGATTTGGATGCTTCTCCTAAAAATATTTTAATTCGAGCCATCTTAGAAAATCTTCCCCCTAACCCCAAAATAAAGGAAGAACTAGACAATATGGTAAAGCAATTAGGAATTCAGCAGACTCTTTATCAATCTATTTTCCAAAATAAAAGTCAAGCGGACATTAACGCTTGACCTTTTTTATATTATTTTTGCTCGTATGCTACTCTGTGAGCGAGTCTCAATTTATCTGCAATCATTGCGATAAATTCTGAGTTTGTAGGCTTGCTTTTATTGTAGCTAATGGTATATGCAAAAATCTGTGATATGGCATCTACATTTCCTCTGTTCCATGCTACTTCGATAGAGTGACGAATTGCTCTTTCTACTCTAGAAGAGGTAGTCTTATATTTTTTTGCAACTGTTGGATATAGCACCTTCGTAATTGCACCAAGAACATCGACATTATTAAATACCATAGTAATAGCTTCTCTTAAGTAAAGATATCCTTTAATATGTGCAGGAACTCCAATTTCATGAAGTATTTCTGTGATTTCAGTATCTAAATCATAATTTACAGAAGTGGTTTTCTCCTTTAAATTATAAGTAATGCCTTTATTGGAATCTTCATTAATTAATTGTGTTAAAGTTTTGTGAAGATTATTTAAGTCAATAGGTTTAACAATAAAATAGTCTGCACCTAAAGCAGAAGTTTTTGTCATTAATGATTCTGTGTTAAATGCTGTTAAAATAACTATTTTATTCGGTCTGTTATATTTAGGGTTATTCTTTAATTCATTTAAAGTATTGACCCCATCTAAATCTGGCATAAACACATCGAGTAATAAGATATCTGCAGTATTATTTTCTAGATATGATAGTAACTCCTTTCCGCCAGTAAAAGTTTGCGCAACCTCCATATTTGGCTGCATTTTCAAAAATTCGCTAATCATACACAATAATTCCTTATTGTCGTCAGCTATAATGATTTTTGCCATTTATATATTCCTCCCAATTATTTGTACAAGTGATATAATAATAGAAAATAATTTTAAATACAAGAGATTTTTTATATTTAAAATAAACTTTTTTTCCATTCGACAAAATGTAATATATTTATTTTGCTGAAAAATACCGATTTTTATCAAATGTGTCGAAAAATGTCAAATTATATACATATATGACGAAAATGTATTTGTTTGAGGTCTTATTTTTTAGAGCTATTTTCCTTCATAAATGCTAAGAAATCATCTACATATTTAAATGCTTCCTCCTCGGAAAGCTGGACTGCCCATTTCTCTCTTAAGGATAGGTCTGTATTTAAGGTATATTCATAAAATCTAGCGGTTTTATCTCTGTTCGTATTATTCCATTTGTTAAACCCTAAAGGGTGTATATGTTTGCCTAAATTGCATAGAATAAATGCTGCACATCCATAGTCCCTCCAGGGTCTTCCAAGATAGGCTAATCCTTTGGTACCTTTAAAGTTACATTGATAGAAGAGGTAGCCATAAGGTAATTCCTTTGGATGGGATGGAGCACAAACGTAGGTTGGTGTATCCCCCTCTCTTTCTATGGATAAAATATCACAATATTTAATTAAAGCTGTTGCACTTCCAAAAATGAAGTCAACATCACCTGCAATAATACAATTCTCATAGCATTGAACTGATGGAAGACCTTTTAATCTTTCTTCAGGATAAAATCCTTGGTAGCGTTCTATTAAATCCTTTGGCATTGGACCAGTGAACAGTGTATCTTGAGCACTAAGTATACTGCAGTTTTGGCATCTAAAATTATTTCCATCTACATGTAGGGCAACTGCCTGTCCATACACATTAGAAGGAGTGGCTTCGTTTTTTATGGTGAGACCTTCTAATGTAACATCGTCCCCTCCTATATATAAGGTAAAAGTATTAAAGGTATTACATTCATTATGATTAGGCATAATTTTATGATAATAGTCCTTGTTGCTTAAAATAGCCTTTCCAGGATTTTTCGCTTTAATTTTAATTCCTGAGTTCCATATTTCAAATTTACCTTGATATACGCCATCGTCTAAGATAAGAGTATCTCCAGCCTGCATTTTAAGGAGACAATCCTTTATACTTTGACTATTAGTTATTTCATAGTTCATTTTGCTCACCTCAGGTGTATTATATCATACTTCTTTACTGTTTTTAAATCCAAAGATGGCCGTTTTTTGCCTAAAAGTTTAATGCTAAAAAATTAAGCGTTTTCTATTGACTATGTACTTTAAAGGTGTTAAAATAACTAATGAAGTTATGTAAGCGTTATTTTTTTACGCTTAAATAAGGGGGACAACCTTGATGAATAAAAGAATTATTACTCTTGGTGACTCTACAATGCAATTTAATAATTTCCTAAAATTTCCCCAGACAGGATGGCCTCAGGCACTCGAAAGATTCGTTCGACCTGACGTTGAAATTTTGAATTTTGCTGTCAATGGGAAAAGCACAAAAAATTTTATCAGCTTACAGCTTTTTGATAGGGCCTTAAAGAATATTCGAGAGAGTGATTTAGTCTTGATAGAGTTTGGTCATAACGATGTCAAGAAGGAAGACCTTACCCGATATACAGAACCTTTTGGTGAATATCAGCAAAATCTAAAGTATATGGTAGAGTGTTGTAAGAGAAAGGGAGCAGATGTTATTCTGCTGACTTCCATAGTTGAAAGGTATTTTGATGAAAATGGAATTATAAAGGATAGTCTTCATTTGGAATATACTAAGGCTATGAAGGCATTAGCTGAGCAAATGAGCATTCCTTGTATTGATATGTATGGTCTCACAAAAAAGAGAGTTGGAGAAGAAGGAGAAGAGAATTCAAAAAGATTTTATATGAATTTTCCACCTGGATTATATGATTCTTATCCAAATGGGTTGGAGGATAACACTCATTTAAGATATGAGGGTGCATTTATGGTTGCGAAATGTTTCTATGAAGAAATCGTCAACTTAGGTTTGTATACTGATTTATTCATACTTAGGGATTAGGCTTGAGGTGTTTAAATGAGTATAAAAAAATATATGTTGATTGATCTTTCTATGCTGAGTGGTATAGGATTAATCCTAGAGGCAGTAGGAACATATTTTATAAACTATATGTTTGTTGGAGCCTATCCAATGACGGTAGTTTCACTCCTTATTACAATAGTAGCTTTAGTTAGATGGGGCTGGAAAGGTCTTCTAGTTGTTCCATTCTGTGCATTGGGCAACTTTATAGGTGGACAGTTCCTTTTCTTTCATGATAAGGGTTTTGGAGTTTATGACTGGAAAATGCTATTAAGTGTATTTTTTGGTTTAGCTGCATTATCTGTAAATCTAATTCCTTTTCATAAATTTAAAACAAATGTTCTTTTACAGAAATACAAATGGTTTGCACCTGTGATGATTCTTGCAGATTGCTTGATTTTTGAACTAGTGAGAGGAATAATATATGCATTTATTCTTAGAGGAGACAATGGATATATTATAAATAATTCTGTAGGCTATGACATAATGGGCTATGGAATAGCATTTGTAATGGGACTGATATTACTTCATCAAAAGGTAATGCTGAATTTTGAAGAAAAAATAGCAGCAGAAAGAGAACAGATTTTAGCAGATCGAAAAGCAGAGGAAGATTATTTAAAGAATGCGGGGAAAAAAGATTCTTTAGATAATGATGATAAAGAATAATATAGAGAAAGGCGTGTTATTTTATGCAAAAAAATGTAGTTGATCAGAATGTTGTAGAAGAAGTAGAACGTAACAAATGGAAAAATATCCTACACACATTGATTAAGGATTGGCGTTTGTATGTGCTACTGATTCCTATGTTTGCATTCTTAATCTTGTTTAAGTACTTACCAATTGGAGGTATTTTAACAGGATTTAAATGGGGCTCAGATGTTGAGATAGAGCTTAACAAGCAATGGGCAGGTCTACATTGGTTTATGGAAATCTTCGCTGGAGACTACGCACTACAGTTCTGGAGAGCCTTTAGAAATACCTTTGTAAATAGTATGTATGGTTTGATTTTTGGTTTCCCAATTCCAATTTTCATTGCATTACTATTTAGTGAGATTAAAAATACGAAATATCGTAGTGTTTTACAGGTATGTGTTTATTTACCTCACTTTGTATCTACCGTAGTAGTAACAACAATTATTACTCTATGGTGTGAAGGATCTAATGGTGGGCATCCAGGTTGGCTATATAGTATGGTTTCAGCAATGGGGATCCATGAGGGTACAAATTCAATTTTAACTTCACCAAAATTCTTTAGACCGATATATCAGGTTTCTGGAGTTTGGGAAGGTGCAGGTTATGGCTCCATTGTATATTTTGCTGCTGTTTTAGCAATCTCCCCAACAAGCTATGAGGCAGCTCGTATTGATGGTGCAACAAAGATGCAACAAATTCGGTATATTACATTCCCAGGTATGGCGCCTACGCTTACCATTATGTTAATTATGCGTATTGGTCAAATATTGAATATCGGTTATGAAAAGATAATTTTATTGATTGGTAATAAACCAGATGCTTATGAAACAGGTGATGTTGTATCAACCCTAGTTTATCGTATGTCTGGTCGTGCAGATAATGGATCTACGGATGGTAGTAAGGCAGTACCTCAAATTGGTATTGTTGCCGACTTATTTAATTCCATTATTGCGATGTGCTTAGTATTAGGTGCAAATGCTATTTCTCGTAGAGTATCCTCTACATCATTGTTCTAGGAGGGGAAAACATGAAACGTTTAGATAAATCAGAAGTCATATTTAAGGTATTAGCCTATGTGCTATTGACTGCATTTGCTTTGGTATGTTTATTCCCTTTTGCTTTCCTACTAGCAAATACCTTTTCTGGTAAGGAAGCAGTAGATAATTCACAGGTAACAATTTTTCCAATTGGTTTTCAGATTGATGCTCTTTTAGAGGTTGCCAATGCTAAAGGATTCTGGCTAGCTTATTGTAACTCATTCTTTATTACAATGTATGGTACATTAGTGTCTATGCTTGTTGCAATAACTGGTGCTTATGCATTATCAAAGACAAGATTGATGTTTGGCCGTGGCTTTAACTTCTTACTTGTATTTACAATGTGGTTTAGTGCTGGTATGATTCCAACCCTACAGAACTTTATCAGGTTTGGAGTTAACAATCGTGAAATGTTTATCATTGCGCTAGGATTTAATGCATTTAATATTATCTTATTGAGAAATTATTTTAGTTCTGTTCCTACAGAAATAGAAGAAGCAGCGACAATTGATGGAGCTTCTGAGTTCCAAATAATGACTAGAGTATACATTCCAATGTCTAAAGCTTCTATTGCAACCGTTGCAATGTTCTATGCAGTATCTAGATGGAATGGATATATGTGGGCTCAGATGCTATTAAATCAAAATGATCAGCCTTTACAGGTTTATATTAAGATTTATATGCCAGATTATTTAAAGAAGATTGAAGAAATGACCTCTAATATGGAAGTGTCATTCTCTCCATATTCTGTTCAATATGCGTTAATTATTTGTTCTATTATTCCTATTATCATTGTTTACCCTAAGCTTTCTAAGTATTTTGCTGCTGGTGTAAACGTAGGTGGAGTTAAAGAGTAGAATTAGGTATGTACAGTAGGTAATACTGTTATACATAAAAACAATGGGCACTATTGTTTGATGAAGTGCTAGAAGAAAAAAGGAGAAGGAAAAATGAAGAAAAAAATTTTAGCCGTTACTGGACTGGCTATGGTTTCTGGGTTAACTCTTTCAGGATGTAATCCACAAACCAATGTGGTAAATCCAGGTTCTGTCTATAACAAAGACGGATATACTTATGAAGCTGCACCTGCTGCTTATGAGTATGAGGGCACACTTACAAATAAAGATGTAAATGTTTATTTGAACTATGCAGGTACTGCCGGTGTTTCTTATGTAAGCCCAGATGCTTACACTAATCCAATTGATAAGGTAACTTATACACAAGGTACAATTTTACCAACATGGGTTGAATTAGGAAAAATTACAGGAACAACTGTAAAAGATGTTGCAAGCTATACAGATAAGAGTGATGATGACACTTATAAAACAGTAAGTGGTCAATCATTTAAGACTAAAGATGGTGGTGCTATCGATTTATTTGCAAATACCGTTAAAAACATTAACTCAATGGGTAAAGATGGTAATGCATATGATTTAACACCATATATTAATGAAGGTAAAATGCCTAACTTTAAGAAGTATCTAGACGCAAACCCTACAATTAAGTCTCAGATTACAGTAGAAGGAAAGATTTATTATACTCCATACTTTGATGGATATAATGAGATCGAAAGAATGTTTGTTATGGATACTGCAATGGTTGAAGCTTTACTAGATACTGATAATTTCAGTAACTTTGATTCAACATTAAGTGGTAAGGGTGGAAGCGATAATACTTTAAAAGAAGCAAATTATCAACCATTCTTAAATCCAGATTTCAACTATGCTGCAGATACTAATGTTACAATTTCTGTTGGCGCAAAAGCTCAAACAGTAGAAGTTAAGAAGACAGATAACATTATCAAACAGCAAAATGCTTCTTTAGCACAGGGTGTTTCTGGTAAGGATTTAGCTCAGCAGTTCAAGAATTATCTAAAAGCTGCTTATGGTCATTTAGTTGACAATGGAACTTTAAAGAAATATTCTGATATTTTCGTAAGTGAATCAGCAGTTTATAACTGTGATGATTTAGTAGCTTTAATGCGTGTTGTTAAGGCAAATCCAAAGTTAGTTTCTGGTGGTAAGGCTGATACAGTAGAAGTATTCTTCCCACGTGGACAAGCTAACAACCGTGTTGCTAACATTTTAGACTTAGCTCAAATTTGGGGTATTCAGGGATTAGATGCTGAATCTAACAATTTCTTCTTTGATGCTAATGGTAAATTACAATCTTTAGGAACTACTCAGGCTTCTTATGATGCTCTTGAATTATTACATGATTTATATGCTGAAGGCTTAATTGTAAGCGACTTCTATTATATCCCTGCAACTGGTTCAAGTGGAACATATGGTCTTGATAAATACTTCAAGAAGACTCGTAATGATTCTAGCTTCGGTTTCTTAATGTATGATTATTCAGCTGCTACTGGTGCTGCAAATGATACTGTTGAAGGTATTGGTACTAATCGTAGTGCTCGTAAAATTACTGAAAAAGATGAAGAAGGTAAGGATGTAGGTATTTCAGTTACAGGTATTAGACCAGTTGTTTCTCCATTAACTATGTGGGCTACTGGAAAAGACTGGAAACATGATCAGGCTTTATCAACTATGACTGGTAAGACTTTAACTCGTTATGTTGAATCTAACCGTACTTTAAAGACTGGTTCTTGGTGTATTCCTACAACTGCTCAGAATGTTGAAGGTGCATTACGTTTAATGGATGTAACATTCTCTGATTATGGTGCTTTAGTTAATACATTTGGTCCAACAACTTATTGGTATGTACCAACAATTAATGGCGTAAAAGCAGACAAGCCAATGATTGCTACTGACTTAGGTGGTGCTGAAAAAGCTCCTGTATTATCTGTAGAATTATCTGATCAAATTCAAAAGTCTAAAAAAGATTTCTGGAGCTTCATGCGTGAAAATTTAGGTGCTACTCATGGTATCGGTGGTGTAAGAAATAACCAGGCTGATTTCCAGGCAACTAATGCACATGCACAAATTGGTTTAACAAATGTAAAGAACTCTATCGCAAGTGGTGCTACAATTTTAGCTCAGGTTAAAGCTACTTATGATTTCTCTACATCAGTACCTGTAAACTGGAGTGCATCTACTAAGGTTCAAGCTGCTTATGATGGTATTACTTCCTTCTGGACAGATAAGGGTAGTACAGAGCCTATGAACTGGGTAAATGTAGTTGTTAATGGTCCTGTTGGAAATGTTACAACTGGTAGTGAGTCTTCTCAGGCTTATACTTTAGATGTTGTTAAGTCACACATTGATGGTTATGCTAAGAGATACTTATATGTTTATGCAAACTCATTAGGTGAGGCACATATTGCTGACTTCTGTAAGAGTGCATAATTAGTTTTATAAATTTAAAAGAGTGAGGTCTATGGGCATATTTAGCCCATAGACACACCCTCAATTATTTGGAGGTTAAAATGGAATTTTTAATCAAAAGAAGTAAGTTAATTCATATTTTATATGGAGTATTATGCTTTATATTATTAATATCAGCTGTTGCCTTTATGACACAATACTCAAACATTAGAGTATTAACAACATTATCTTCAGATGGTGTGGTAGATTTACAGACCTCAGATATTAATAAGTTTTTTATTGACTTTTATACTGCTAACGGATTAGGAGATGCAAAGCCTGATATGTGGAAAATTTATAATTTTCAACAATCATTAAATGACTTTAATAATATTATCCTATATTTTGGTGTGGCAGCACTAGTATTATTTGCAGTACTAATGATTGCTGGAAATCAAAGTAGAAAGGTTTATTATTTAAGTAATTTAGTTACTGGAGTTGCAGTTCCAAGTGTAATTGCAGTTTTGAGTATTGTTTTAATCAGTTTAAATAGTGGCTTTTACGGTAAATTTAATGAAGGATATGATATATATAACAGAGCTAGTCTTCTAATTGAGGAAAAAGATGGATCTGTAAATTCTCAGTTGTCTATAGCAGAATTAACTAAGCTTTATAACTGTGATACAACAACATTTACTATTTATAATCTTTTATTTATATTGATTTTAATCGCTTCTCTTGCCATGGTCGGATATGCAATTTATAGATATATTTCATCAACCGAGAAGAGAAACCAAATTATTGCAAGGGCGGTGTCTGAAAATGAGTAATCAAGTGGAAAACAATGTAGTTCTCGATGGTGCTGAATTGACAAAAATCAAAACAGAAATGATGCACTATCGTGGGAATGGTTTATCATATAAATTAGGATTTTTAGGAATCGGGTTTAGTATTTTAGGAGCATTTGTTTGTTTGAATAGCTTTTATCCCGATATGCTAGGCTTTCTAAAAATATTAATGAATATTGCTATCCTGTTATTCGGTTTCCTTTGTTGTGAAAAGGTTAAAGCATATTCTAAGCAGGCAGCAATCACAATGTGTGCGATTGGTGGAGTATGTGTCTTAAGAATTTTTTGGATACCATTAAATATTATGGTTTGGTTCAATAAATTTACAGATGCATCAACTAAATTAAAAGATGCTAATGCAATTATTAGTTCAACTACAGCTACACAGGACCAAAAAGATGCAGCTCAAGTTATTGTAAGTGAATCTAACAAGATTATTAGTGAGGCTGGAAAATATATTGGTAAGATTATTACTACTAGCGATAGCACAGTGAACTGGCTACCACAGGATGGTAATTTTAGAGGTGTATTGGCGATGGTTCTACTAGCATGTGCAGCAGCAGCTTTCATTGCAGCTGGTGTAATTGGTATAATCAAGAGCAATAGATATATGGCTTCAAGAAATGGAAAGATAGGAGGATAAATCGATGGCTAGTGATGTTATTTTAAAGGATGTCAACAAGGTCTATCCTAATGGCTTTCATGCTGTATATGATTTTAATATTGAAATTGAAAAGGGCGAATTTATCGTTTTAGCTGGTCCATCTGGTTGTGGAAAATCAACAACCTTAAGAATGATTGCAGGACTAGAAGAAATTTCATCTGGTGATTTAATTATTAATGGAAAACGTGTAAACGACGTTGCTCCAAAGGATAGAGATATCGCAATGGTATTCCAAAATTATGCACTATATGCACATATGACGGTATATCATAATTTAGCATTCTCTTTAACAATTCGTAAGGTAGATCCTGTTGAAATTCATACGAGAGTAATGAAGGCAGCAGAAATATTAGGATTAACTCCTTATTTAAATAGAAAACCAAAACAATTGTCTGGTGGGCAAAGACAGAGAGTTGCATGTGGTAGAGCTATCGTACGTGATCCAGTAGTATTCCTATTGGATGAACCACTATCCAATTTGGATGCAAAATTACGTGGATCCATGCGTAAAGAACTAATGCTTTTACATGATCGTTTAAATGCAACCTTTGTGTATGTAACCCATGACCAAATTGAGGCATTAACTCTTGCAACTAGAATTGTAGTAATGAAGGATGGCTATGTTCAACAGATTGCCACTCCTAAAGAAATGTATGATAATCCAGCGAATATATTTGTTGCTGGATTTATAGGAACACCACCAATGAATTTCTATCAAGGGAATGTTTCAAAGGATGGCAAATATTTTGAGCATGTTTCTGGAACGAAGTTTGCTTTAACAGAACAGCAGATAGAAGCTTTAAAAGACTATAAGGAAAAGGAAGTTGTAATGGCATCCCGTCCTGACTATGTATATGTAGATGATGCTTCTTTAAAGAAATATGCAGGAAGTGTATTTGATCTTCATGTAGATTATCATGAATATTTAGGATCCTACAAATTGGTATATGGTGATTTGGCAGGTTCAGAAACGATAGTAGCTAAGATAGAAGGCCGTGATGATGTTGATAAGGAAGTTGTAAGAGCTTGCTTTGATATGAATAAGGTTCATTTCTATGACAAAGAATCTACAAATATGATAGTGTAAGGAGTGAGGATATAATGGAAAATAAAAAACAAGAAAATAGTACAAAAGCTCCTAAATCACTTTGGAGATCCTTTGGAAGATATGTGAAATTTATATTTTTTGATTTCTTTACTTCCTTTAAATATAATAAAATGAAATTGCCAGGATTTTTGGTAGCAGTTCCAGGTATATTTTTAGGTTTCTTTTTAACATTTCATATTCCTGTGGTAAATCAATTTGCATTTAAATCAGAAACTTATGTAAATGGAGTCTTAACTACTACGGAATATTTTCCTGATATTTCGGCTTTAGTATTGTTCGTATTAGTTTTATTTGGTATTCTGAATCTATTTACTGCATTCAATATGATGTCGAAGAAGAATTTGGGATCAGTAATTACAGCAACAATTACCACTGTAGTTATTTTAGCCGCTGGTGCAATATATTTAGTTATGTTGTTCTTATATGTTAGTCTTGTTCAACAAAACATTGTACAACTACCAGAAGGCGCTACCTTTACTTGGTCAACGAATTATGTTATGTCTCTATTATCTGTAATAATTTCAATGATTTGTTCTGTTGCAGGTGTTATTTTAGGTTTCATTTTCTATGACAGAAATTATAAAAAGGTAAATTTCTAATGAGTAAAAAAGTAAAAGATAATTCTCAAAATCAGAATCCCTATAAGCTAGATAAGCTATCAAAGATTCCAAGTTGGCTAATTATTCTTTTGCTAAAGTATTGGGCAGCTGCGGCTGCCGTTTTCTTTAGTGTGATTGGTGGACTGGATATTGGTATAGATTTTAGTGGTAGTCAAGGGGATCCAGTTGCTGCGGTTGCGACAAGTATTCAAATTATAGTATTGCTTGCTTTATTTATAAGCTTATTTATAAACTATATTATTAGACCTTTTGTTAGAATGATGTACAATAAGAGAAATAACACGTATCGGTATAATATGGTTAACTTTAAAGGATTTTTATCCTTTATCGTTTGCTTTCTTTATCATATTGTTCTATCCGTAATTTTATATTTTATTACGATTTTCTTAGCATCACATAACTTGATTTTGGATTTGTTTGGAACTACAGGAGGGTCTGGTATTGAACCATTTACCTATGGCTTATGCTATATTATAGTTGACTTTATATTTTTATTTATTAAAAATGTTATCAGTGATTCAATACATCGTTATCAATACAAAAAACAAATGAATGCGGAGGTATAGAATGTTTAATATAATTTTTGTAAGCTCTACAAGTATAACTATCGAACTAGATAACAAGGACATTTATGAAACATCCCCTTATGATATTAAGGTGGATGGTGAAGTAGTAGGAAAAAATATCAATAAAAACGTCTATTCCATTTATAATTTAAAACCAGATACTCTATATTCTATAGAAATCAAAGATGTCAAAAAAGAATTTAGAACAGACAAGGAAGTTGTATGTCTGAATGTAAAAGCCTTTGGTGCAGTGGGTGATGGTAAGCATAATGATACTAATTTTATACAAGCTTGTATTTATGCTTGTCCTGATGGTGGAAGAGTTTATATTCCTGAAGGAGATTTCTATACTGGTCCATTATTACTGCGAAGTAATATAACGATAGAACTTCATGAAAAAGCACATCTCATTGGAGATATAGACCGTACACATTATCCTGTATTACCTGGTATGACTTATACGTCAGATGAGAAGGATGAATATAATCTTGGTTCATGGGAGGGCAACCCTTTAGATTGTTTTGCCAGCATTATAACGGGTATCAACGTGGAGAATGTGAAGATTATTGGTAAAGGTGTTATTGATGGTAATGCTCAAAATGCGGATTGGTGGGTAGATGTTCGTACAAAACGAATTGCTTGGCGTCCACGTGGAGTGTTTTTAAATCATTGTAAAAATATTTCTTTTCAAGGTGTAACAGTTACAAATACACCATCTTGGAATTTACATCCTTATTTTTCAGAGGAAATTCGATTTTTAGATATGAATCTCATAAGTCCTAAAAATTCGCCAAATACAGATGGCTGCGATCCTGAATCCTGCGATGGAGTGGATATTATAGGTGTTTACTTTAGTGTTGGAGATGATTGCATTGCAATTAAATCTGGTAAAATTTTTATGGGAAGAAAATATAAGAAGCCTTCGTCAAGGTTCACTATTCGGAATTGTTCCATGAATTTTGGACATGGTGCAGTTGTGTTAGGCAGTGAAATGAGTGGAGGAATAAAGGATATCACTGTATCTAAATGTTTGTTTAACCAAACAGATCGAGGACTTAGAATTAAGACACGACGAGGCAGAGGTAAGGATGCTATTATAGATGGTATAACCTTTGAAGATATAAAAATGAAGGAAGTACTTACTCCACTTGTTGTCAATATGTTTTATTTCTGTGACCCAGATGGTCATTCAGAGTATGTTTATTCAAAGGAGAAATTACCAGTGGATGATAATACTCCTTATTTGGGAAGTTTTAAATTTAAAAATATTGATTGTGAAGATGTCAATGTTGCTGCAGGTACATTTTATGGATTGCCAGAGGCTCCCATTCATTCTATTGAATTAGAAAATGTTAGTTTTAAATATGCTGATAATCCAGTGGAAGGAAGACCAGCTATGATGGACTTTTTAGACCCTATGAGCGGAGAAGGTTTAATATTTAATTATGTAGACAAGGTTTTCCTCAATCATGTGGTTTTTGAAGGCTTGAAAAAAGAGAAGGTAACGAAAGTAGAAGTAAAGTCTTTTAAAGAAAAATAATAAGATAAAAAGGCGTAGGAATATTTTGATTTCTGCGTCTTTTCTATCAAATTACTTCAAAAATAAATTAATTTTTTTCTTAATAATCGTGAAAAATATGTTATAATGTATAAAGGATATTTTACTAATTTCTGGAAGAATATTCAGTATATTTGATTTATTTATGAATTGAATTCTTTAAATAAAACGAAAATAAGTAATGGAGGAAGAACTATGTATATTTCAATTGGTTGTGATCATTCGGCGGTAGATCTTAAAAAAGAAATCATTACCTTGCTTCAAACTTTAGGCTATGAAGTATTAGATCGTGGCACGAATTCTAAAGAAAGCTGTGATTACACGGATTTTGGCTATCAGGTTGCTAAAGACGTTCAGACTGGTATGGCAAAAAAAGGTATTGTCATTTGTTCTACAGGAATTGGGATGTCCATCATTGCCAATAAAGTAAAGGGCGTACGATGTGCATTAGTTTACAATGTAGATGCTGCTTTGCTTACAAGGCAGCATAATGATTCAAATTGCCTTGCATTGTCTGCAAAATATACAGATGTTTCAACAGCAAAGGAAATAGTAGAGACTTGGTTAAAGACTCCTTTTTCTGAAAATGAGCGTCATATGAGAAGAATTCAGAAAATAAAAAATTATGAGGAGGAATGGAAATGAGTCTTACGATATTAGATCATTCTTTAATCAAGCATAAACTAACTCTAATTCGAAAGGAACAGACAAATACCAAAGACTTTTATCAAAATGTAGAAGAAATTGCAGGCTTAATGGCCTATGAAATAAGTAAAAACTTCCCTTTAAAAAGAATAGAAGTAAAGACTCCGATTTGTAAGTCTTTACAATATGAGCTTGCAAGTGAAGTAGTTATTGTTCCTATTTTAAGGGCAGGGCTAGGTATGGTTGAAGGAATAAGAAGTATGATTCCTACCGCTAAGGTCGGTTTTATCGGATTATACCGGGATGAAACAACTTTAGAGCCTTGTGAGTATTATGCGAAATTTCCTGATTCCATTGTAAATTCTATTGTTTTAGTAGTTGATCCAATGCTAGCCACAGGAGGAAGTGCCTCTGCAGCTATCACAATGCTGAAAAAACGAGGCTGTAAGGATATTCGCTATGTCGGTTTGGTTGGAGCCCCTGAAGGGGTAGAAACCTTACAAAAGGATCATCCAGATGTAGATGTGTACTTGGCTGCAGTCGATGAAAAGCTAAACGAAAAGGGGTACATAGTTCCTGGCTTGGGTGATTGTGGAGATCGTTTATTTGGGACGAAATAATGAAATTTGCTAAGTATTATGTAGTAGCAACGCAAGGGTTGCTTACAATAGTAATCTTACTTTTGATAGGATATTTTATAGGAGTTAGGATAGATGCTAATTCTGTATGGCCAGGCGTATTAAGTGCCTTGGGTGCTATATGCGGACTTGTTAGCTTTATCGTTACCCTCTTAAGACTTTTGAAGCAGGAGGATAAAACAAATGCAACAAAAAATGGACCAAAGAATTAGTATTTTAGTTGTTCCTATCACCTGGGGTGTTGCAGCAATTACAGCTATAATTTTAGGGGTCTGTAAGTTGGACTGGATTTACTATTTGATTGGTGTTTGTACAGGACTTTTAAACTTTGGTTTAATGATTAAAACAAATAGAAGAATTTTACGAATGGCAGAGCTATATCCTGATACGGCTTCCGTTATGGCAAAACGACAAGCTTGGATTGGTGTTCTCTTTCGAATGCTTGTATTTATTGGAATTTTTTTAGCCATATTTTTTAAAGAAGTATATGGAAACCCTAATGGGATTTGGAATTTAGTTATCGCTTTTTCAGGATATGCTACTGTAAAGGTGGTTTTAATTATAGTTTATCTTATATTTAGAAAGAGGGTGAGTGAATAGTGGATGAGTTTTGGCGAAGCTTTTGTGATTTAAGCACAATTTCGAAGCCAGTTATGTCTACCTTGATTATCACAGTTGTGTTATGCCTAGTATTTATATTATTAAGCTTTAAAATTAAAAAAGTGGATCCTCTCAAAAAAACACCATTATGGCTAGTGCCTATGATGATGCTTGTAGAGATGATGAATAATTTTATAAAACAAAACATTGGAAAAAGGTGGAAAACCTTTGCCCCTTGGTTTTTATCTATAGCAATCTTTATTTTCTTTTCAAATATATCTGCTGTATTTTTATTAGAAAATCCAACAAGCTATATTATGATTACCTTGGCCTTGGCATTGACATCCTTTTTCGTTATTCAAGGAGCAGGAATAGCCTCGAATGGATTTTTAGGATATTTAAAGGGATTTATTGATCCTAACCCAGTAATGCTTCCTATGAACATTATCAGTGAAATATCCTTGCCAATTTCTTTGTGCTTACGTTTGTTTGGTAATATTATTAGTGGTTCAGTTATTGCATTACTGATTAAAGGTTTTGCTGGCTGGTGGGCAGTTCCAATTATGCCCGTGGTAAATATTGTGTTTGATATAGGATTTGGTCTTATTCAAACAGCAGTATTTGTTATTCTGTCTATTATCTTTACTTCTATGAAGATTAAAGATGAAGAAAAAATATATAGTTAAATTAAAGGAGAAGAATTATGCAAATTTTAACATTTATTATGAATTTTTTAGCAGAGGTAGCTCAGTATAATGAGTTCTTTAAAAGTGGTATGGCGTATATCGGTGCTGGTATAGCTGTATTTACTGGTGTTGGAGCCGCTATTGGTGAAGGTAATGTTGCTGCTAAGGCTGTTGAAGCTATTGGTCGTCAGCCAGAGGCTTCTGGTAAAATTACCATTACCATGTTGATAGGACAGGCTGTATCAGAGACTACAGGTCTATATGGATTTATCGTTGCTTTAATGCTATTAGGTAAGTAAAATAAGGAAAGGATGATTGCTCTTTTGAGCAATAGTATAAAGAAATCATGGATGAGATTTTAAATAAGATTGCCGAAGCAGTGAACAGCTGTTTAGGACCTCTTACAAATATGCAAATTACAGGCTCAGACGTTCGTGATTTACTCATTCAGCTATTTGCTACTATTATATTATTTATTGTGATTCGCTTTTTTCTGTGGAAACCAATCACCAATATATTAGAAAAAAGAAGAGAAGCGATGGATAGTGCATTAGAGCAAGCGAAAAATTCTAAGGAATCAGCGAAACTTTTAGAAGAAGAATTAGCAACAGAACTAGCAAATGCAAAAGCTTCCGTTAGAGATATTCTTGCTAAAGCAGAGAAGGATGGAAATATGAGAAGAGAACTCATTATCAGTGAAGCAAAGCAGGAAGCTAAGAATCGTTTAGAAAATTTAGAATTAGAGCTAGAACAAGAAAAAAATAGCATGCAAAAACAAATCCGCCAGGAAATTGTAGATATTGCCTTTACAGCTGCTGAAAAGATAGTAGCCAAAGAAATTGATCAGGACAAATATATGGATGTTGTCGATGAAATTCTGAAAGGGGATATTGATTAATGGTCGAATATGAATATGCTAAGGCATTGTTCGATATAGCACTTGAGGAAAAGAAAGTAGAGCTTTATTTAGATTATTTAAATGCAGTTATTGATGTAACAAGTTCCGAAACGGAATTTATCAAACTAGTAGCCTCTCCTCTATTAGATATAGAGGAAAAGCTTAAGGTAATTTCTAAGGTATTTCAATCTTTTGATCAATCTTTCATAGAGTTTTTGAATATTCTAGTTAAGAATCAACGCTTTCATACGATACAACAAATCAAGGAAGAATATAGTAAGCTTTTCAGTGAATATAATCAAATTTTGAAGGTTGAAGTCATCAGCTCAGAAGTTTTAACAAAGGATAGACTTAAGGTTGTGACAAAAAGGTTACAGCAAAGATACCCAGAAAAAAAATTAATTATAGAAAATACAGTGAATCCAAAAATCTTATACGGCATGCAAATTATTTGTAATGGCGAAAGCATTGATATTAGTTTAAAAAATATGCTGAATAAGATGAAGGAAACACTATAGGAAAGGATAAATATATGGCGAATATAAATTTATCTGAAATATCAAGCTTGATAAAGGAACAAATCAAAGCTTATAAGGAACAAATTTATACAGAGAATGTTGGTCGAGTAGTAGAGGTTGGAGATGGCATAGCTGTTGTATATGGACTAGATAATGCGATGTCATCTGAGCTTTTGATTTTCCCAAATGATGTATATGGTATGGTTCAGGATTTAAGAAAGGACAGCGTCGGTGTTATTTTATTAGGAGATTCCTCAAAAATTAAAGAGGGGGATGTTGTAAAATGCAGCGGCAGAGTATTGGAAATTCCTGTTGGAGAGGAATTTATAGGGCGTGTTATTAACTCTCTAGGGCAGCCTTTAGATGGAGGCGGTGCTATTAAAGCGACCAAGACCAGACCAATTGAGGTAAAGGCAACAGGTGTTATGGATAGAAGTAGTGTCAATACACCATTACAGACGGGAATTAAGGTGTTAGATGCATTAGTACCCATTGGACGAGGCCAAAGAGAATTGATTATCGGAGATAGACAAACTGGAAAAACTTCTATTGCAATTGATACGATTTTGAACCAAAAGGGCCAAAATGTAATCTGTATATATGTTGCGATTGGTCAAAAGGAATCTACAGTTTCTAACGTCTATGAAACGTTAAAGAATCATGATGCAATGAAGTATTCCATCATTGTTTCAGCGTCCGCTTCTTATCCAGCACCAATGCTTTATTTGGCACCTTATGCAGGTGTTTCTTTAGCAGAATATTTTATGTTTCAGGGCAAGGACGTTTTAATCATTTATGATGATTTATCTAAGCATGCAGTTGCATATCGTGAGATGTCCCTATTATTACATCGTCCGCCAGGAAGAGAAGCCTATCCAGGAGATGTATTCTATCTTCATTCTCGTTTGTTAGAGCGTGCTGCTAAATTGAATGACTCGCTTGGAGGAGGAAGTATAACTGCCTTACCAATCATCGAAACACAGGCAGGAGATATTTCTGCTTACATTCCTACCAATGTAATCTCTATTACCGATGGACAAATTTTCTTACAGTCTGACTATTTCTATAAAGGAATACGGCCTGCAATTAATGCGGGATTATCTGTATCTCGTGTTGGTGGTGCTGCCCAGACAAAAGCAATCAAAAAGGTATCTGGTACCTTGAGACTAGATTTAGCTTCCTATCGAGAGCTTGAAGCCTTTACACAGTTTGGTTCAGATTTAGATGCTTCTACTAAGGCAAGATTAGACCGTGGTAGAAGAACTCAGGAGATATTGAAACAAGGCTTACATGTAACCTTGGCTATGGAAGAGGAAGCCCTCATTCTCTACTGCTTGACGAGTGGAATTTTGGATACCATTCCTGTTGAAAATTTGGCTAGATTTGAAGAACAGCTTTATTTGGATTTAAAGGTGGATCAGGCAGGCAAGGAGATTGCTGAGTATATTAGAGAACATAAGGTTCTTCCTGAAAAGGAACAGCTAGATGCCTATTTAGTTTCCTTTAAAAAGAAATTTGAGTAGGTGATAGAGTGGCGAATTCATTACGAGAAGTAAAGAAGAGAATTGCCTCAACGGAAAGTACCGCACAAATAACAAAAGCTATGTATATGGTCAGCTCTTCTAAGGTGAAAAAAGCAGAAAAGAGTTTTAAGGGCTATCAGGATTTCATGGTGAGAAAAGCGAATATGGTGAAGCAGATGATTTCTAAAGCAAGTGAGGATTATCAGCACCCCTTATTGACGGAGCGGCAGGTGAAGAAAACAGCCTACCTGATTATCACCTCGGATCGTGGCTTAGCTGGTGCCTATAATTCCTCTATCTATAAAGCGTTGGAGGAAAGAATCGCAAATACGCATTCCTCAAATGAGGAATTTATATGTGGTGCAATTGGGAAACAGGGATTCAGTTTCTTAAAAAGAAAAAAATTTAATATGATATCAGACACACCAACTTTAATTCGAGATGATGTGATGTTTTTAGATATTTTACCTCTAGCGAAGAATTTTATCCATTCTTACTTAGAGGGAGGAATTGACAAGCTAGTGGTGATTTATAATCATTACATTAATAGTCTATCTCAGGAGATTGTGTTTGAGGAGCTTTTACCGATTGCCTCTTTAGAAGGAGCAGAGTCTTCTATAGATTATGTCTATGAGACAGGAATAGAGAAGACTTTGAATTTGGTTTTGCCGATGTATATTCAGGACATGCTATTTGGAATTATTTTAGATGCGAAGGTTTCTGAGCATTCTGCGAGAATGAATTCAATGAGGAACGCAACAGATAATGCTTCTGAGGTGATTGGAAAGCTGCAATTGTTATATAATAGAGCTCGTCAGGGTGCGATTACGACAGAATTAATTGACATCATTGGTGGAGCGAATGCGATAGGAGGAGAAGCGTAATGTTTGGGAAAGTAGTAGAAGTAAAAGGTCCAGTAGTTGACGTTTTATTTGAAGATTCAGAACTACCTAAAATTAATGATGCTTTAACTATACATGTAAATAAAGAGGAGAACCACGGGGTGGAAATCCACCTGACATTAGAGGTTGCCCTTCATATTGGAAACAAAATTGTTCGCTGTATAGCGATGGATTCAACAGATGGTCTTGTCCGTGGTATGAGGGTGCATAATACGGGAAATCCGATTATGGTACCTGTTGGAAACAAAACCTTGGGACGCGTTTTTAATGTTTTAGGACAGCCTATAGACAATAAAGAGCCTTTAGATAAGGAAAAGCATATGCCTATTCATACGGATGCGCCTACACTAGAGGATTTGTCTTCTGAGGTGGAAATTCTTGAAACAGGAATCAAGGTTGTTGACCTTTTAGCACCTTATATTAAAGGTGGAAAGATTGGTTTATTTGGTGGTGCTGGTGTTGGCAAAACTGTTTTAATTCAGGAGTTAATTCATAATGTTGCCCAGGAGCACGGAGGGATTTCTGTATTCACAGGAGTAGGAGAGCGTACTAGAGAGGGTAATGATCTTTATTCTGAAATGAGTGAAAGTGGAGTTATTCAGAAGACGGCTATGGTATTTGGACAGATGAATGAACCACCAGGAGCTCGTATGAGAGTTGCTTTAACGGGACTGACGCTTGCAGAGTACTTTAGAGACCAGGAGCACCAGGATGTACTTTTATTTATCGATAATATTTTCCGATTTACCCAGGCAGGCTCTGAGGTTTCTGCCTTATTAGGGCGTATGCCTTCTGCTGTAGGATATCAGCCCACACTAGCTACTGAAATGGGTAAGCTACAGGAGAGAATTACCTCTACAAAGGATGGTTCTATCACCTCTATTCAAGCCATTTATGTACCAGCAGATGACTATACAGATCCAGCTCCTGCAACTACGTTTATTCACTTGGATGCTACAACAAACCTTTCTAGAAAGCTTACTGAGGAGGGTATTTATCCTGCGGTTGATCCACTAGCCTCAACATCTAGAGCTTTATCTCCAGAGATTGTTGGTAAGGAGCACTATGAGGTTGCAAGGCGTGTTCAGCAAATCATTCAAAGATATAATGAATTGCTAGACATTATAGCAATTTTAGGTATGGATGAACTATCTGAGGAGGATAAGCTAGTTGTTTTACGAGCACGTCGTATTCGCTTGTTCCTATCTCAAAATATGTTTATAGGTGGTCAATTCACGGGAGTTCCAGGGGCGTATGTACCTATAAAGGAAACGGTTCGCGGATTTAAGGAAATTTTAGATGGGCTACACGATGACCTACCTGAAGAAGCCTTTAGACTGGTTGGAACGATTGACGATGCTATAGAAAAGGCAAAGAAGCTTGCGATATGAGAATTGTTTTTTCTACCCACCAGGGGATATTGTATAACGAGGAAGTGGATTACATCGTGGTACATAACAGCGATGGGGAATTTGCCATTCTAAAGGAGCATATACCTGTAATAGCTGTTATCGATGAAGGCTACGTCAAGCTGGTCCGCGCCCAAGACCAATACTTTGTGGCTGTAATGAATGGAATTTTAGAATTTCACAACAATGAGGCTAGTGTTCTTGCTCAGGAGGCTCATATTGGAAAGGATAAGGAATCTGCTAAGACCCATCTAGATGAATTCCGCAAGGAGCGTCTAGAACAGAATCGTAAGGAGCAGGTGGACTTTACCCAAAAGGAAAAAGAGCTTAGAGAGCATTTGCGGAACAGCAAGGCTGGGCAACTATAAAAAATAAGGCGTAATTGATTTACGCCTTTCATCTTTACATATCAAAGGAAATGGGTGATTTGTCATGGTAGAAGGAATTTTATTTTCCGTAGCATTTTGTATATTTTTTGTGATAACCTTTTTGATTTTACAGGCTTCAAGATTGGATGAGTGCTTTAAAAAGGGCAAGGTTATTCATATTCGGCTTGCTTATTTCTTTTTATCCTTTGTGATTGCATTTCTGATTGCTTATGGATTTAACTATATTTTAGGATTATTTTCTTTTTAAAAAAAATTTCATTTTCTTTGTATAACCTCTAATAGTATGGACCATACTACTAGTGAGGTGAAAGAAATGAAAGACAAAATTAAGAGATTTTTTATAGACAAGAAGGAATTATTAGTATTTATCGCAGTTGTCGTAGTTGTGTTTGCAACAGTAATCACAATTGCTTCCCTAGCACTAGCTGATACACCAGTACAGGGGGATGATCCAATTGTTAACAAGCCAAACGACGATGATGATAAGCCAACTCTAAATCCTGGTGAGGATGAAAAGCCAGGAACTCAGGAAAAGATCAAATTCATGGTTCCTGTTAAGGGAGAATACGAAATTGTAAGAACCTTCTTCGATGCATCCTTATCTGATGAAGAGCTTGTATCTGCAATCATCTTTACTGGCAGTTACATGATTGAATCAAAGGGAATTAGCTATGCAAAGTCTGATAATAGTGTTTTTGATGTCTGTTCAATTTACGATGGTACGGTTACATCTGTAGAAGAAGACGAGTTAAATGGCTATTGTGTTACAATTAAGCACTCAAATGATGTTGTAAGTAAATATTCTTCTTTATCAAATGTTAGCTTAAAATTAAATGACACAGTCAAAGTTGGACAGGTTATTGGAAAGGCTGCAACATCCTTAAACGATGTAGAAGCAGGCGTACATGTTCATTTAGAGATTCAAGTTAAAAACGAGTATGTAAACCCAACTTCTGTTTTCGGTAAGGAAATGACTGAAGTAGAAGTAGGAAAATAAGGAAGTAAAGGACACGAAAGTGTCTTTTTCTTTTTTATCATATTTTAATTTTAGCAAGCATATTTAATACTAGGTGATTGCTTTGAACGAAACAAAATCTCGAGTATTAGAAATGGCTTATTTAATGATAGATGGTAGAAGAACAGTTAGGGAGGTTGCAAAAATCATAGGCTATTCCAAATCCACTGTCCATCACGATTTAACCACCAAACTAGAAAAAATAGATTATACACTCTATCTGAAGGTAAAAGAGCTTTTAGAATATAACAAAAAGGTTCGCCATCTTCGGGGAGGAGAAGCAACTAAGCTGAAGTATCAACAGGTATCTCAATAGGAAAGGTTCCTAGATATTCCATACTTAGGTCGCCAATTTTGTAGGTATAGGCATCCTCCTTTATCTTGGCATAGGCTTTTTTTTCACAATACCCTTCTATTGTGACCTCGCTTAAAAACGAGGTTTTTTCTATATGGATATAGCTCATCATTTTTAATATGGTTTGATAGGAGGAATAGGAAACCGTTAAACGAAATTTTTCTTGTTCTTCAAGCTTGAAAAAATTAGCTTGTTCTAAAACAAGACTCGTTGCAGAGCTATAAGCTCTTACCAATCCACCAGCGCCTAATAGAGTACCACCGAAATATCTTGTAACTATAAGTAGTATATTATGAATGTCCTGTTTAACTAAAACATCCAAAATAGGAGCTCCTGCAGTTTTAGAGGGCTCTCCATCATCACTCATTTTCTGAATTGACTCATTTAAACGATAGGCATAGCAATTGTGAGTTGCATCATAATATTTTTTCCGTACCTTAGCTAATATTTCCTCAATTTCTTGAAGTGTATTTACACGATATGCTTGAGCAATAAATCTTGATTTTTGAATTACAATTTCATTTTCATAGTAGCCCTGTATTAGCTTCATTCCTCATCACCTTAGGAATATTATACAATGATTGGTTTTTCTTTGCAAATAAGATAGATTTTTAATTGATTTTGTTTTATAATTGTTTGTGGTGTTATTCGGATGGACAAGCTAGATATAGGATTAGAGGTTGTAAAAATATTAAAACAAAACAAATATCAGGCGTATGTTGTTGGTGGAGCAGTACGGGACTTTCTTTTAAAGCGTCCTATTTCCGATATAGATATCACAACAAGTGCTATGCCAAAAGAAATTGCTGAATTGTTTGAAATAGAAAAAATGGAAGAATCCTATTTAAGCTGTAAGGTGATTTGGAAAACTTTAAGTTTTGAAATCACAACCTTTAGAAAAGATGTTTGTTATCAAGACCATAGACACCCTGTAACCATAAAAACAGAATCCTTGGAAGAGGATTTAATAAGACGTGATTTTACCATCAATGCTCTAGCGATGGATGATACTTATCAAATCATCGATAGATTTGGTGGACAAGAGGATTTAAAACAAAAGAAAATAAGAACTATAGGAAAAGCTTCTAAGCGATTTGAAGAGGATGCTTTACGTGTATTAAGAGCCATAGAGCTTGCCTCTAGACTAGACTTTAGCTTAGATGATGAAATTACCGCTTCGTTCTCAGTAGATTATGTAAAGCATCTATCAGAAGAGTATATCTATCCAATGATAAAAAAAATTTCTTCTCATCCCTCTCTAACAGGATTGAGGTTGATTCATACCTATAAAATTTTAAAAAGTTTTCCATTTTACCAGGTATTAGTAGATGAAGCTGTAGAATATGGGTACAATAAGAATATCTTTGCTTTATTTTATACATTACATAATTTTTTACCAAGGAACATTAAAATTTCCAAAGAAGAAGTAATACATGCAAAGGAAATTGCAGAGCTTGTTCGAAATGGTTTTGACGCCAAAAGTCTTTATTATGGAAATCTGAAGCTTATCCCGGAGGCTGTGGAGTTGTATAATATCGTTCATAAAAAAAGTATTTTAGAGGAACAAGTCATGCAAGACTATGGAAAGCTTCCTATCAAGAGATATCAGGATATCCATTTTGATTTTATGGGAATAAGACCTTGTCAAAGAAGCTTTTGGATACATAAAATAGAGCGAGAAATTCTAGATGGAAGGCTTTCTAATACACAGGAAGATATTCTTAAGTTTATAGAAAAAGAGGTTTTCTAAATGAAAAAAATAATGGTAGCTTATATTGATAATTATGACGAGATTACATTTCTCGTTGAAAAGCGTGGTAGGTATAAGGCGAAAAGCTTTTATTTATATGATGCAGAGGATTTGGTAGAGGAGCTTTCTGTCCTTTATCATGCAACTGAAAACAATTTAATTAAAATTGGGTTACGGGTTAGAACTAAGCTTAATTTACATCATAGCTATGCAATATTAGATGATTTAAATCATAATGTACCTGTCTATTCTGGGAGTGTGGTTCGTACTGCAGAATTTGAATCTGAATTTTACTATGATGGACCTCTAGGCTTTGATTATACCCCTTCTTATACAACCTTTAGAGTTTGGAGCCCTGTAGCAAAATCTATATTTATAGGATTGCAATATCCAGATGGGAGAAAGGAAAGAAGGGAGTTAACCTATTCTAGAAGAGGCGTATGGACTGTAGAAATCAGTGGTGATTTAGATGGGGTTGCTTATGTGTACTATGTTAAGCTATTTGAAAAATATGAAAAGGTACTTGATCCTTACGCATTATCTTCTAGTGCGAATGGGGAGTATAACTATGTCATCAATTTAGATAAGCTGTATCAGCCAAAGTATAATAAGCCTCAATTTTCAGGATATTATACGGATGCAGTTGTTTATGAGGCAAGCATTAGAGACTTGACGTGTTCCTTGAGTGACGAGAATAGGGGGACCTTCCTAGGACTAGTTGATGAGAGAGAGGATTATGGATTAAACTATATTTCCTCCTTAGGTGTAACACATTTACAGATTTTACCAATGTCAGACTTTGGAGGCGTAGATGATATTGATAAGGATAAGAACTACAACTGGGGCTATAATCCAGAACAGTTTTTTATTCCTTGTGGATGGTACTCTAAAAACCCAAATGATCCTTATTCTAGGCTCAATGAACTATTGATGTTAGTCGATGAGGCACATAAACGAAATTTAAGGATTGTTATGGATGTGGTGTATAACCATGTCTATGAGTTTAAAAATTTTCCTTTTGAGAAGCTGGTTCCAGGGTATTTTTATCGTGTTGATTTATATGGAAATTATACAAATGTTTCAGGATGTGGAAATGATCTTGCTACTGAGAAGAGAATGTGCTCTCGCTTTATTATAGACAACCTGAAATATTGGGTGAAGCAATTTCATATTTCTGGTTTTCGGTTTGATTTGATGGGGTTGCTTGATATTGAAACCTTAAATCATGCCTATGAAGAACTAAAGAAAATTGAGCCCGAGATTATAGTTTATGGAGAGGGCTGGAATATGCCAAATACAATTCCTGATGCCTTCCGTCCGCATTCCTATAATCATTATAAAATGCCTAGATTTGCGTTTTTTAATGATAAATACCGGGATGTACTTAAGGGCAATCAGTGGAATAAATCCTTAGGATACGCCTTTGGTAGTGCTGATTATGCCTATGATATTTTCCATATGGTTACAGGAAGCTCTTTAGATAGCTATAGGTTTCAAAATCCGAATCAAACGGTCAACTATGTAGAGTGTCATGACAATTTTACGTTCTATGATTTTGCAGTAAAGGAGCTAAAACTTAGTGAAGAGGAAGCAATTACTGGAGGACGGCTAGCCTTACAGATCATAGCTATTTCCTTAGGGATAGTCTTTATCCATGCAGGAGAGGAATTTTATAGAACGAAGCATGGAGTAGAAAATTCCTATAATTCCAATGATTCTATCAATTTATTTGATTACCAGCGTAGAGATTTATACCTAGAGGATATTGAAGGATTAAGGGAGTTATTGCAGATTCGAAAAGAACATCCAGAGTTTAGAATGACGAATCTTCCTGATATTGAAAGAAAGATTCATTTGATTGGAGAAATGTGCTCGGAGCATGTTTTATGCTACTGCATAGATGGAAGTGGGTATTTACTTACCATACTTATCAAGAATCAAAGGGGAAGTTACACATTTTTTGCCAACCAAAGCCGAATGATTTTTAATGGTAGACGCTCCTGTAATCTTTTTGAAGCTCAATATGATTTGATAGAACCAGGGGTATATATTTTTAAGGAGGACCGATAAATGCGCATCATAGGAAAAATATTAGGTATCAACAGCTCAGATGGTGGAATTAATATATTAGTTGCTGACGAGCATCAAACTCAATTTAATATTAAAACAACAAATGGAGAAGGCTTTATTGTTGGCAGAATTTATGCATTTGAGGTAACAAAGGTGATTGCTGAACGGGTAAGCTATCAGCTAGATAGCTTCATCAGCGTAGAAGGGTTAGAACCTACGGAAAGTGATACTATATTAAGAAGCTTTTTAGCCGGCTCTCCAGTTTCCTATCAGGAGGCTAAGCAGTTCATCTATTCTATAGTAGAGGAATTAAAGAATCCGGTTATACGCAATATTACTAAGGGAATATTAGATAAATTTAGTGATAAGTTCTTCCTTTATCCAGCTGCAACAAAGATGCATCATGCCTATGTGGGTGGACTGGCCTATCATGCACTTGGGATGCTAAAGCTGGCAGAGGCTTTTATTATAAATTATCCTTATTTGAATCGTGATTATTTGATGGCAGGAATCATATTACATGATATTGGCAAAACAATAGAGCTTACAGGAATTCAGGGAACGGAATATACCTTGGATGGTCAGCTTTTGGGTCATTTGGTGATTGGAGCCTTAGAGATTAGTAAAATGGCGGAAGGCTTAGGATATGGAAATAGACCAGAGGTTAAGATGCTAGAGCATATGCTGATTTCTCATCATGGTCAACCTCAATTTGGAGCGGCAAAGCGCCCGATTACTCCAGAGGCAATCGCTTTATGGTATATTGACACCAT
Source organism: uncultured Mollicutes bacterium (assembly GCA_900540705.1). GTDB lineage: Bacteria > Bacillota_I > Bacilli_A > Acholeplasmatales > Anaeroplasmataceae > Pelethenecus. Next base: position 10,591 of record UQGR01000010.1, on the reverse strand, counting down.
AGATTCTAAATTTAGAGTTTTAGGGGAAGAGCTTCAGAAGACGGCACCAAACTCCTTTACAGATACCATTGGCGTATTGGATAAGACAAAAGTGTATAAGGAGTAAAGAGCTATGATAGAAAAGCTTCTTTCAAATGAAATTTACGTTGTTTTACTCGCGATTGTCGTTTTGATATTTCCATTTTTAATTTGCTGTTTCCATTTTAAAAAATATGGATTTCTACAAGGGATTTTTAGTATAATTACAGTTCCAATGCTGTTTAATGGAATTGGCGATTTTATCTGTTTTATTTTTAAAGAAAATGCCGATGCCAAGACGGTCTTTCAGGGAATCTTTTTTGGATTGGATTCGGTTGCACAGCTGTATAGAAGATTATTTAGTTTTACAGGCTGGGAATGGCTATACAATACAGGCTGGATTTATATGCCTGCTGCAGTAATATTTTTACTGACCTATGGCTATAGTATTACCTTTTACCGGAAGAGAAAAGCGAAGAAGAACTAAAGATTCTTATCTTTGATGCCTAGACAAATGAAGAAAAATTTGTTAAAATACTAGCATATATGAATTTGATGAAGAGGAAGAGTAGCTTAAGCTATTTTGGTTTTAGAGAAGAGGGATAGGTGAAAGCCTCTACCAAAAACTTATGCGAATTCACCTTGGAGAGGTGCTAATCCCACCCGTAGGTAGGCGTTAACTAGAAATGAGTGCTATAGAAATATAGAACTAGGGTGGTACCACGGTTAATTCGTCCTTAGGCAGATGCTTAAGGACTTTTTTATTGGAGGAAAATTATGGAAAATTTAGATTTAGAAAATGTTACAAAAAAAGCGGATGATGAAATTGCTCAAATTGAGGACTTAAATACGCTTCAGCAGGTAAAGGCCAATTATTTAGGGAAAAAGGGACTGGTTGCCTCTTTAATGGCCAATTTAAAGGATTTAACAATAGAAGCTAGGAAAGAGCTGGGAATGAAGTCTAATCAGGTAAAACAGGCTTTAGAGGCTAGATTTGAGGCTAGAAGAAAGGCCATAGAGGACAAAATCATTCAAGCTAAGCTGGCAAGTGAAACCATCGATGTTACACTTCCGGGTGTTAAGTTCAATACGGGGTCTATCCATCCCTTACAAAAGACTATTATGGATTTAGAGGACCTATATATCAGTATGGGCTATAAGGTAGCCGAGGGACCTGAAATAGAGACGGATGAGTACTGCTTTGAAAAGCTGAATCTTCCAAAGGGACATCCCGCTAGAGATATGCAGGATACCTTCTATCTAAATCCTGAATTGCTGTTAAGAAGTCAAACCTCACCTGTTCAGGTGAGAACTATGCTGCAGGAACAAGGCAAGCCAATTAAAATTATTTGTCCTGGAAAGGTATATCGACGGGATGCAGATGATGCAACGCACTCTCATCAGTTCATGCAGTGTGAGGGGCTAGTTTTGGGAAAGGATGTCACCTTGGCTGATCTTAAGGGAGCCCTTTTAGAAATGGCACGTATGATGTTTGGAGAGGAAAGAAATATTAGATTAAGACCCTCCTTTTTCCCATTTACAGAGCCATCCGTTGAGGTAGATGTTTCCTGTGCGAGATGTGGAGGAGCAGGCTGTTCCATGTGTAAGAATACGGGCTGGATAGAGGTCTTAGGGGCAGGAATGGTCAACAACAATGTTTTAAAGATGTGTGGTTATGACCCAGAAGAAATCCAGGGGTATGCCTTTGGAATGGGAGTAGAACGGTTAACTATGCTAAAATACCGCATTGATGATATTAGAAATTTCTATATCAATGATGTGCGGTTTTTAAATCAGTTCAAGGAGGTAAAGTAAAATGAAGGTATCTAAGAATTGGTTAAAGGAATATTTGAATTTGGATGGAATTACAGATGAAGAGCTATTTGACAAAATCAATGCTCACGTTTGTGAAATAGAATCCTATCAGAGCTTAGTTAAGGCTTCTTCCCTTTCTATTGGCTATGTTCATGAATGTGTAATGCATCCAGATAGTGACCATTTGCATATTTGCCAGGTGGAGGTTTCAGAAGGAAATATTCAGCAGATTGTGTGTGGGGCTCCCAATGTGGCTGCTGGCCAAAAGGTTATTGTAGCCAATGTAGGCGCTGTCCTACCTGGAGATTTTAAAATCAAGGCTTCTAAAATTCGAGGAGTAGAATCTAATGGAATGCTTTGTTCCTTACAGGAGCTAGGGATTGAGGAGAAGTATATCGATGAAGCATTTAAAAATGGGATTCAGCTCCTAGGAGAAGACGCTCCAATCGGTGGGGATCCTCTTTCCTATCTGGGCTTAGACGACATCGTGATTGATTTGGATTTGACATCTAATCGGGCTGATTTACTTTCCATTGAAGGGGTGGCCTTTGATTTAGGGGCAGCCTTAAATCAGCAAGTCATTACAATTTTACCTGAACTTGAGGAATCTCAAAAACAAAATCCTGTTCAGGTTAAGATTGAAACCAAGGGTTGCTATAAGTACTTGGCACGCACAATAGAAAATGTTACGATTGCGGATTCTCCTCAGTGGTTAAAGGCTAGATTGATTGCGAGTGGAATACGTCCAATTAATAACGTGGTGGATGTGACCAATTATGTATTGTTAGAATTAGGCCAGCCATTGCACGCGTTTGATAAGGATCATTTAGGAGACTATATTTTGATTAGAGATGCCATTGATGGAGAAAAGCTTACGACCTTAGATGGTATTGAACGTACATTACTTAACACAGATATTGTAATCGCCAACCAAAATGAAGCATTATGCTTAGGTGGTGTGATGGGTGGCTTAACCTCTGAGGTAGAAATAAATACTAAAAATATTGTGTTAGAGGCTGCTTATTTTGATCCTTTAAGAGTTAGAAAAACATCTAGTAGATTGGGCTTGAAGAGTGAATCCTCCATGCGCTTTGAAAGAAAGGTAGATTATGAGCGTGTAGACCGAGCATTGGACTATGCGGCTCAACTGATTGCAGAGCTAGCTGGTGGTATAGTATTACAGGGCGTTTCAGCTCAAATTCAGGAGGAACCTCCCGTTAAGATGGTCGATATTACAACAGCTAAGATCAACCATGTCCTAGGAACTGACTTGCAGGATGCAGAGGTAGAGGATATTTTTAAACGCCTTGCTTATCCTTATGTTAAGCAGGGGGAAACCTATACAATTACAATTCCTTCTAGAAGAATGGATTTAGAGGCCTCCTATCAGGATATTATAGAGGATGTGGCTAGAATGCACGGCTATAATGCAATTCCTACCACTCTTGCTGCTACAGACGCTAAAGGAGGACTTTCCTCTAGTCAAAGAAGAATTCGCTCCACTCGGCAAATTTTATCCTCTATGGGATTAAATGAGGTGGTTACTTATTCTCTAGTAGCGAAGAAGGATGTATTCCTTTATACCTTAAAGGAGGAAGACCTAGTTGAGGTTTTAATGCCGATGACAGAAGACCGGGCTGTAATGCGGCAAAGCCTATTAAATGGCGTGTTAGAAGCAGTCCGCTATAATAGAGCTAGAAAGGTAGATAATCTCTGCTTCTTTGAAATTGGAAACACTTATACTATGCAAAAGGAAACCCTTAAGCTAGCTATTGCCGTTTCAGGAGTGTTTACCTCTCATTTATGGAGAGGGCAGAAACAACCTGCAGACTTTTATGTAGTAAAGGGTCTTCTAGATACCTATTTAGAGAGAATGGGAGTAACGGCAGTTTATCGTCCATACAAGGAGCAAGCTCATTTCCATCCAGGTCGTACCGCTGCCATCTATGTTCAGGATAAAAGAATTGGTATTTTAGGAGAACTTCATCCTCGCTATGCTAAGGAAATGGGGCTAGGAAATACTGTTGCCTTAGAAATTGAATTAGAGGAACTCTTGAAGGAACAAACTGGTTTTACCTATAAGGGATTAAATAAGTATCCAACCGTCACTCGTGATTTGGCGATAGTGGTGAATCGCGATATTTTAGCTGAGGATATTTTGGCGTTGGTTCGTCAAACTGCCAGAAAGAATCTAGTAAACATTGAGGTATTTGATTTGTATACTGGTGAAAATGTGGGAGAAGATGAAAAGTCTCTAGCAATAACCTTAACCTTAGAGGATACCTCAAAGACTTTAGAATCAGAGGATGTAGATAAAATTATTCATTCTTTATTAAAACGGTTAGAGCTTGTTTATAAGGCGAAGCTAAGAAATTAATAGAAAGAGGTCGTTTCTTAAAATAATCTATAGAAACGACTTTTTTTCATTTGTGTTTTCTTGTATAATAAGATGAAAAGCTGGTGAAAGTATGGAAAGTATTTACAATTATAGTGAAGCTATGCTCAAGGATTATCTGCAGCTCCATGGAGAAAAGCCATTCCGGGCATCTCAGATTATGGAATGGGTTTATCGTCATAAGGTTAAAGCCTTTGAAGAGATGACAAATATCAAAAAATCCTTTGTAGAACAGTTGGCTAAGGATTTTTCATTTGATTCCTTAGCGCTTGTGGAAAAACAGGAAAGTACAGATGGGACCGTCAAATTTTTATTTCGTTTGGCGGATGGAAATTTAATTGAAACGGTCTTGATGAAGCAGGAATATGGATATAGTGTCTGTGTGACTACGCAGGTTGGCTGTAATATGGGCTGTCAATTTTGTGCTTCAGGGATGAAGAAAAAGCTTAGAAGTTTAGAAACCTCAGAGCTAGTCTTGCAGCTGATGATGGTAGAAGAGATTATGAACCTAAAGGTTACACATGTGGTGGTTATGGGGATTGGTGAGCCCTTTGACAACTATGAGAATGTAATTCGCTTCTTTAAAATTATCAATTATCCTTTAGGGTTAGAAATAGGAGCCAGACATATCACAGTTTCTACCTGTGGACTTGTAGATAAAATTTATGAGTATTCTAATTTCGACCTGCAGGTCAATTTAGCAATCAGTCTCCATGCCCCAAACAATCGTATTCGGAATCAGTTTATGAAAATCAATCAGGCCTATCCGATTGAACAGGTGATTGAGGCAATCCGCTATTACATAGAGCGAACCAATCGCCGGGTTACGATTGAATATATCCTACTTAAGGACATCAATGATACCTATGAATGTGCAAATGAGCTTGCCGACCTACTCCATGGATTGAATGTCTATATTAATTTGATTCCCTATAATGAGGTAAAGGAAAAGCCATTCCGTCGTTCTGAAAAAGAGATTATGCATAAATTTTATGACCAGCTGAAAAAGAGAAGCTTGAATGTGACACTTCGAAGAGAACAGGGTGGCGATATTGATGCAGCCTGTGGTCAGCTTAGAAGCAAGCATATGAAGTAAACCTATCGATTGTATAGGTTTTTCTTTTTTTGTGGATACTATTATTGGTGATTTTATGAAGCTCATTATGCGTTTATGGTTGATTATTTTTGGAATAATCATTTTATGGATTTACTTTATTTTTATTTCTCCAAGAATTTTCAATCATCGAATATTAACGATTCCCGATGTGGTAAATCAAACGGAACAGGAGGCTATGGATACCCTTAAAAAAAATAAAGTAAAGTTTCAAATTACATATGTTGAAAGCGATGAAGAAAAGGTATTGAAAACCATTCCTTATGCAGGAACAAATATTAAGGCAGACTTTATCATTTCTTTATATATTGGCAGAATCATGCCAGTGACCTATCGAAGCTTTTTAGGACAATCCTATGAGATGGTCATGGAAGAGATTCAATCCATGTGTGAGCAGAATGGGATGTCTTTAAGGCTAGAATATGAGGAAAATGAATCTATCATGGGTGGGATTATCATTAAGGAATCCATTACAGATGGCAGTATCTTAAATCAAGGGGATGAGCTTTGTCTTACAATTTCATCCAATCATAACTCCTTTTTAATGCCGAATCTAGTAGGAAAGCCAATCGAGGAAGCCTTAGAGCTTTTAAAGGACTATCAGCTACATATCAATATAAATTATGTATCTACTCCGATTGATGAGGATCTTGTAATTTTTCAGTCCACCTCTGAGAACACCATTATCAACAAGAATAATAGCTACGTATTAGATCTTTATGTTTCTAAAGGGATGAAGCAAACTACCATTTTAAATGTAGATGATTTTATTGCTGTCATCCAGAATATGGGGTATTTATTAGAGGTAAATTATGTAAAATCCAATGATTTAGAAAACAAATTAGTTGCGTTTAAGGTTCAAAAGTTATATGATAATAATATAGTTAAGTATTATCTTTGGGTGACTGAATAGGAGAAACGAATGATAGGAAGAGTTATCAACTTAAATGCAGGAGTATATCAGGTTGTAGTAGAGGATGGGCAGGTTATGGCTGTGCGTGCTAGAGGGAAGCTTAGAAGCGTAAAGATGCAAGCGGTCAATGAAAAAGCCATCAGTAAAAAGGAAGAGGTTATGGTGAAGAAAATTTCTCCGAAGGTTGGAGATATGGTGACCATTCAAAATGAAATGATTGACCAAATTTTAGACCGTAAGAATGAACTGATTCGTCCTGATATTGCAAATGTTGATCAAATTCTTTTAATCTTTGCAGCAAAGGAGCCAGATTTCTCCTTTTATTTACTGGATCTATTTCTTTCTAACATTACTAGACAAAGCATCAAACCAGTTCTTGTGGTTACTAAAATAGATAAGCTTACCTCAGATGAGCTTTTCGTTTTAAAGGAAAAGCTTAAGTATTACTCTGAGTTAGGCTATGAGGTTTTATATGTCAACAGTAAGACCAAACAAGGTGTTCAACAGGTGGAAGAAAAGCTGTATGGTAAGGTTACAGTTTTGTCAGGGCAAACAGGTGCCGGCAAATCTACGTTGATTAATGCGATACTACCTGATTTTCAACTGAAAACTCAGGAAATCAGTATGGCTCTTGGTCGAGGAAAGCATACGACAAGGCAAACTACACTTTATCCCTTTCATGGTGGGTATATTGGGGATACTCCTGGGTTTTCAAAGCTAGATGTATTGGGAATTGACAAGACAGAACTTCCTCACCTTTTTCAGGAATTTGATAAGTATTCCTGCCGGTTTAAGGATTGCCTTCATCAAAGGAATGCCTTAGGCTGTGGAGTAAGGGAAGCTTATTTGAACCAAAAAATCCTTGCAAGTCGGTATGAGAGCTATTTAAAAATGCTTGAACAAATTGTAAATAAGGAGAAAAAATAATGGAAATTTCTTTATCTATTTTATCTATTGACTATTCTAATATAAAAGAAAAGCTTTCCCCTCTTTTAGGGGAGCTTACCTATCTGCATCTAGATGTTATGGATGGTCATTTTGTTCCTAATATTAGCTTTGGACCAGCTTTAGTTGAGTCTTTAAGGAAAGAAAACAATTTAATTTTTGATACGCATCTGATGGTACAAAGACCACAGGACTTCATAGAAAAATTTGTCAAGGCAGGAAGTGCTTATATCACATTTCATATCGAGGCTGATTGTAATCCTGAGGAGTTGATTGAACAGATTCACAGCTATGGTATTTCGGCAGGGATTGCTATTAAGCCAGAAACAGCAGTAGAAACGATAGAAAAATATTTGCCTTTTGTCGATATGGTTTTAGTAATGTCTGTTGACCCAGGCTTTGGGGGACAAAAGTTTTTACCTCAGGCTATGGATAAATTAAAATATCTAAAAAAGCAGAAGGAAGAAAAGGGCTACTCCTATTTGATTAATGTGGATGGAGGCATTAATGCAGAGGTTTTACCATCTATTAAGGATGATACTGATCTTGCGGTAAGTGGGTCCTATGTTTTAAAGGCGGAATGTCCATTAGAGAATTTAAAGAAACTTAAGAATATTTAATTCTAATTTTGCATACCTTGTACTAAAGGTGATAATATTAAAATACTTATAATTACTCTCCCAAACTTCTTAATAAGATTCTTCTCTATTTTTAGAAGAAAAAAGTAAATCATTTCGTTAGAATAGAAATTATTTTATGATTTCTATTTTTTTTTGAAAAAAGTATTGACAGTTGAATATGTATTCAACTATAATATAATTAGTTGAACGACTATTCAACTATAAGAAGGTGATAATATGGGAATAATAGAGGAATGTGTTGGAAATCATCCACATAAGGAAATCATAAAAGAAGTAAAAACACTCATGCCTGATGAGGATAGCCTCTATGAGGTTGCCGAGCTTTTCAAGGTGTTTGGAGATTCTACTAGGACGAGAATCTTAGCTGCCTTGTTTCGTCATGAGCTTTGTGTATGTGATATCTGCAAAATTGTAAATATGACGAAATCAGCGGTTTCTCATCAGCTCAAGGTTTTAAAAAATTTTAATCTTGTAAAATTTAGAAAGCAGGGGAAAGAGGTTTTTTATTCCTTGGCCGATGACCATGTAGTTTTAATATATCAAAAGGCGTTAGAACATGTCTTAGAAAAAAAGGAGGAAATAGAAGCATGAAAAAGGTATTCAAATTAGAGAATTTAGACTGTGCAAATTGTGCAGCAAAAATGGAAAGAGGAATTAACAAGGTTGAGGGAGTAGCTTCTGCAACTGTTAGTTTTATGACCCAAAAGCTTACGATAGAGGCTGAGGATAGTCGTTTTGAGGAAATTATGGACGAGGTTGTAAAGGTTTGTAAAAAGGTAGAACCAGATTGTAAAATACACAGATAGGGTGTGCTTGTCATGACAAGAAAACAAAGAAAAAATTTAATTCGAATCCTAATAGCTCTTGTATTGTTTATCGTTTTATTTACGGTTGACCATGTAGTAGACCTAGAATCCTTTATAGGCAATCAGAAGATAGCTTGGATATTGCCAGCCTCTTTATATTTGGCACTATACCTACTCATTGCCTATGATGTGCTTTGGCGAGCGATACGTAATATCTGTCATGGGCAAATTTTTGATGAGAATTTCTTAATGTGTGTTGCAACCATAGGTGCCTTTGCCATCCGTTCATTTGATGAGGCAGTCGCTGTTATTCTTTTCTATCAAGTGGGAGAATTCTTTCAGGGCTATGCTGTTGGTAAATCAAGAAAATCGATTGCCTCTTTGATGGATATCCGTCCAGACTATGCAAATGTAATTCGAGATGGCAATACAGTAACTCTCGACCCAGAAGAGGTAGAGATAGAGGAAATCATCGTTGTTCAGCCGGGAGAAAAGATTCCTTTAGATGGAATTGTTTTAGAAGGAGAATCTACACTGGATACAAAGGCCTTAACGGGAGAATCTTTGCCAAAAGAGGTAGGCGTGGGAGAAGAGGTTATCAGTGGCTGTATTAATTTACGCCAAACGCTTCATATTAAAGTAACTAAAAAATTTTATGACTCAGCAGTCTCTAAGATATTAGAGCTGGTTGAAAATGCTTCGGAACAGAAGTCTAAGACCGAAAATTTTATTACAAGATTTGCTAAGTATTATACGCCAAGTGTCGTGATTGCAGCTTTATTGCTAGCAGTTATTCCAGGAGCCATCACAGGAGACTGGGTGGATTGGGTGTATCGTGCGTTGAATTTCTTGGTTGTCTCCTGTCCATGTGCATTGGTCATTTCTATTCCTTTATCCTTTTTTGCAGGAATTGGAGCCGCTTCTAAATGTGGAATCTTAATCAAGGGTTCGAATTATTTAGAAAAATTTAATAAAGCGAATGTATTTGTCTTTGATAAGACTGGTACTCTGACGAAAGGAAACTTTGCAGTAACAAAGATACAACCTTTGGAAAAGAAGGAAGAGATTTTGAGGCTGGCCGCTATTGCAGAGGCAGGATCTAATCATCCGATTGCCAAATCTATTTTAAGTCTTTGTCCTGTAACAGAGGAAGGCTATACAATAGAAAATGTTTCAGGCTTTGGAATCATTGCCTCTAAAGGAGCAGAGGTCATTCATTGTGGAAATGAAAAGCTGATGAAAAAAGAGGAAATCTCTTTTTCTAAGGAAGATGGTATTGGTACCGTTGTGTATGTTGCTAAAAATCATGAATTTGTTGGATCTATTTTAATCAGTGATGAGCTGAAAGAGGAAACTACATCTGTCATAGCAGAGTTAAATCAAATGGGTAGTAAGACCATCATGCTTACAGGAGACAATGAAAAGGTAGCCTCCGCTATCGCTACACAGGCCGGGGTTTCTGAGTATAAGGCAGCCCTTCTTCCTCAAAATAAGGTAGAAGAGGTAGAAGCCTTATTGCAGGCAAAAAAAGAAAAGGAAGTCTTATGCTTTGTTGGAGACGGAATTAACGATGCTCCTGTATTGATGCGTTCTGATGTGGGGATTTCCATGGGTGGTGTTGGTTCTGATGCTGCCATAGAGGCCTCAGACATCGTCTTGATGACGGACAATCTTACGGGTATTACGACTGCGAAGCGTCTAGCTAAAAAGACGATGGGTATTGTAATGCAAAATATCATTTTCGCCTTGGGTGTAAAGGGGATTGTCTTAATTTTATCCGCTTGTGGAATAAGCAATATGTGGCTTGGCGTGTTTGCCGATGTTGGAGTAGCGATACTAGCAATATTGAATGCTATGCGCTGTGGAAAGATAAAATCATAAATTGAATTGGGGCTGTAAAGAAAAAAACAGCCAAATAAAAAGGACTTCAAAACAGCCACCACA
>UQGR01000009.1 GCA_900540705.1 uncultured Mollicutes bacterium | reverse complement strand
AATTCTAGAGGCTTGCCCAATCGTAATCGGCTTAACCTTCTTCAGCTTTTCTCTAGCCTCTAAAGCGATATTATCGACTAAATCATAATTCAAATCCATAGGAATCTGTCTTGAATCATAGCTCCGCATTTTCTCTGCACTACTAAGAGCCTTAGAAATATAGCCTTCATACTTAATCTCTATCTCCACCTGTTCTAATACCTCTTCTAAATAAGGATAATCACAAGGTATAAGGATTTGAGCTTCCTTCATCAGTTCTAAAATCGTATGATAGGAAATCTCAGGTCTTTTAAAAAGAGAAAATAGGGAGGTCCCCTCCGTAATATTGGAAGAAGAATATTTATTTAAAATACTATTTATTTGGGACGAAGGCTTCACCTTACAAAGCTTTAACTCATTTAGATATATCTGTATTGCATTCTTTTTCTTCTGCAACAAAGCATAAGCTTCCTCCCCTATCAAGCCATAATGATATCCATACTCTCTAAGTCGAAGATCTGCATTATCATGTCTTAGAAGAAGTCGATACTCTGCTCTAGAGGTTAACAAACGATAAGGCTCTCTCGTTCCCTTTGTAACTAAATCATCAATCATTACACCGATATAGGCTTCATCTCTAGACAATATAAATGGTGGTTCTCCCTTAAGCTTTAACCCAGCATTGATGCCAGCCATTAAACCTTGACCTGCCGCCTCCTCATAGCCTGAGGTTCCATTAATTTGACCTGCTGTAAATAAATTTTCCACTAATTTTGTCTCTAGATTAGGCTTAATATCTAAAGGATTAATCGCATCATATTCAATAGCGTAAGCATATTTAATTACTTCGCAATGCTCTAACCCTGGTAAAAGGTGAATCATTTGGTCTTGAATCTCCACTGGCATAGAGGTTGAAAAGCCCTGAATGTATTCTTGATCTAAGGATAAAGATTCTGGTTCAAAAAAAATCTGATGGCGTTCTTTATCCTCAAATCTCACAATTTTATCTTCTATTGAGGGACAATATCTAGGACCAATTCCTTCTACGACTCCACCATACATCGCAGATTCAGATAAATTATCTAAAATCAGTTGATGAATCTCTGGAGTTGTATAGGTTAGATAGCAAGGTATTCTTTTATTTAGGATAGCTTCATACCCTTGATCAAAACTGAAATGCCAGGTTGTAGAATCCCCAGGCTCTAGCTTCGTTTTTGAAAAATCAATCGTAGAGGCTTTAATTCTAGGTGGCGTTCCTGTTTTTAATCTCTGTATTTCAAAGCCAAGACGCTTTAGAGCGGCGGATAACCCCTTTGAGGTTTTTTGAGAATCCGGACCTTCCTTAGATGACCAATGTCCTCGCAAGATTCGACTATCTAAATAGGTGCCTGTAGTAATGATTACAGCCTTTGCCATAATCTTCTGACCATTCTCTAAAATCACACCTTTAATTTTATGTTCTTCTGTTATCAAATCTTCAACATATATTTCTAAAAGGTCTAAATTTGGTGTTTCCTGCAGATGCTTTTTCATTTCTGACATATATAAAAGCTTGTCCTCCTGAAATCTCAAAGCACGCACTGCTGGTCCTTTAGAACTATTCAGCATTTTCGTTTGAATCTGGCATAAATCTGCATTTTTCCCCATATAGCCACCAAGGGCGTCAATCTCCCTTACTACTACACCCTTTGCAGGACCACCGATAGAGGGATTACAAGGCATAGAACCTACCATATCCAAATTTCCAGTAATCAATAGTGTCTTAAACCCCATTTTACTTGTCGCCAAACATGCTTCACAGCCTGCATGGCCACCACCAACAACTATGATATCGTACATAGGTTCCTCCCCTCCTTTTACAACCCTATACTATATCATTTTTTTATAAAAGTTACAAGTTTTTCTAAAGCCTAATCCTTTATAATCTTTATTTTGTATTTATCCTACAGATATAATCTAGCTGAAATTTCTTTTTTGGCAACAATAAAATTTGCCGATTTACGACATCTATCTTTTGAATTACACCGCTATATTCCTTATAAATACCATTCTCAAAATAAAGGAGCGTAATGGCTTGATTCTTACTATAGCATTCAAACAATATGAAATTCATTTCCATTTGTTCATCTTCACTTAGACTAGGTCCTTGATTGATTAGTTGACTTCTATCCTCTAGGTCAATCATTTCCTTCAGTCCTTTTAAAGATTCAAATGGCAAATATTTTGCAGCTCTACGTTCTTTATCAGTCACTATTATGTCCTCCTATTTGTTTATTTCTTTGGTAAATGGTTGATTCTGGTTGAATGGCAGTCCCTAAAACAAGTTTGTTTTTTCCATGTCTTTGCCATATATAGTCAATTGCATTACATAGCTCATTCACCTTAGGATTGGGCTGATAAAATAAAGTATTATAGCCCTTATTCTGCTCTACAAGTCCTCCAAAGGACAAGCCTAATCTTCTGATTTTTCCTTCTGGAATTTTATCAAATTGTTTTTTCAATTCGGTCTTAATTAGAAAATAATCATCTGTATAGCAATCTAACCCAAAGGATTTATGATAGGAATTCGTAGAATTGCTGTAGCCTATATAAAAGAAAAGATGATTCGTCCATACCTTTTTTTGATGTAAATCCATACACAAAAGAAATAGCATTTCCTGAAGAGGAATCCAGGCCTCGTATTTTTGATAGTCCTTAAAAAGAATTTGGCCTCTAGAAAAGCTTTTTGTTAAAGGCTGATAGGACTTAATATCAGAGATGGTTGTCTTATCAATTCCCCAAGCATACTCATATAAGTCAGTGCCAATCACACCAAATTCCTTTATTAAGATGGCTTTGTCAGTAAGCGCCAAATCGTGTAAGGTATAGATTCCTAAATTATGTAGCCTTTTAGATATCCCTCTTCCGATTTGCCAGATATCCGTCAATTTTGGATGATACCAAATGGTATTAAAATATTCTTCTAAGCTAAGATAATAAAAATTATTGGGACTTTTCTTTGCCAGTAAATCTAAGGATACCTTTGCAAGAAAAAGATTTTCTGCACACCCACAGGAAGCAATGATTCCTAACTGTTCTTCAATATCCTTTAAAATTTTAACGGCAAGCTCTGCTACACTAGAATATAAATGCAGATACTCTTTTACATAGAGAAATGCTTCATCAATACTATAGGTATGAATATCCTCTGCATCTACATATTTTAAGAAAATCCGATGTATTTTTACTGCATATTCCATATACTTTTTCATTCGTGGCTTAGCGATGATAAATGGAATCTCCTTAGGAATCTCATATACCCTGCCTCTGCTCTTTATTCCCTGCTGTTTGAGAAAGGGACTTACAGCTAAACATAAAGCCCCTCCCCCTCTTTCCGGGTTTGCCACAACCAAGGGTGTGGTCAAGGGATTCAAGCCACGTTCTGCACATTCAACTGAGGCAAAAAAACACTTCATATCGATACACAAATACATACTATCAGCTCCTATCAGCCTTATTGTAAAATCAAAATATACATTATTTATGTCTCTATTATAGTTTTCTCTTTTTTTAATTTTTTATTTAAAAAGAAAAAATCAAGCCTCGCTTGATTTCTCCAGTTCCCTCTTGTGATTAAAATGTATTCCCATATGTCCAATCCCTAAAACAATAGTAGCAAGAATTAAAAAAATGTTTTTTCCATAGACTCCCAAAAACAGAAAAGCCAAAACAGGAAGAGTAGCACCTGCCACAGGAATCCCAAGTAAGCTTCTATAAAAGTCCTTCATTTCTTTTGGGCTTCTAAAATACCGTATCCACCATATCTCATATAGGACCATAAAGATAAAGGAGACTAATAGAAAAATACTCCAATAGGAAATCTTTTCTATATTAAAATCTTGAAATATTAAAGAGATACAGGTTACAGAAACCTCACCAATTCTTTCTAGCCATACCAAAGCTTTATTTTCATTCTTGGCATAAGCTTCATATCCTACTGGCTGATGTTTACTCCAAATGATATTTGGGATAAATAACATCAGCAAAAAAATAAGTCCTATATAGGAAAAACCAAACCTCATCTTAACAGACCTTCCCTTTTCTACAAAAAAGAGCCCAGTAAAAACTAGGCATCTCCTTATCAATTAATTTTTAACAATTCCTAAAAATTCGTTATAGATTACATCCTCCGTAAAGCCATAGACCTCAGGAATATATTTTAAAGGCATAGATTTACCAAACTCGTCTATTCCATGTACCATAGAGGCATATTTATACCAAGGCATACTAGCTCCCATTTCTACTGCCATTCTTTTGGTAATACGCTTTGGCAATACAGAGTTTTTATATTCTTCGCTTTGACGTTCAAATAAATCCATAGATGGCATAGATACCACTCTGACAAAAATATTTTCTTTTTCTAATCTTTTGGCAACCTTAATACATAAAGCAAGCTCTGAACCACAGGTTACAAATAAGGCTCCTGGTGTTCCAACTGGCTCATAAGCAATATAGCCCCCCTTAGAAACACCCTCATAGTTTGTATATTCTAAAACCTCTAAATTTTGTCTAGAAGAAACAATTATTGTAGGATTTTTCTTGTTTTCAAAGGAAAGAAGCATTGCTGATGTCATTTCCTTTGCGTCTGCTGGACGGAATACATTGGTATTTGGCATGCTTCTAAACATGGCAAGCTGTTCTACAGGCTGATGGGTAGGCCCATCCTCTCCCACGCATACCGTATCATGAGAAAAGAAAAACAGGGATGGTAGCTGCATAATCGCTGCCAAACGAATTGCTGGCTTTGAATAATCGCTAAATACAAAGAAGCCTGCACAAAAGCCACGAAGACTACCATGTAATGTAATACCATTGGTGATTGCTGCCATTGCATGCTCGCGAACACCAAATTTTATATTTCTGCCTAAGCGATTGGCTTGACCGAATATCCCATTTGCTCCCTTAACCATAGTGGAGGCTGTCAAATCAGCAGACCCTCCTATTAAATTAGGAAGCTTATAGGAAGCCCAATCTAAAACCTTACCCATGACAACTCTAGTAGAAATACTAGTTCCAACCTCAAATTCTGGAAGATCAGTATAATCCTCTAACTCTAAATTGTCAAACATATATCGATTCAATAATTCATAATCCTCTGGGTACTTCTTAGCATAATCTGACATCACATAGTTCCAGTTAGAATTGGCCTGACTTCCACGCTCTACAATGCTTGCAGCATAGTAGGCATCTACCTCCTTTGGAACTGTAAATGCAATTTGAGTAACATTCAAATTTTTTCTTAAGGTACTTAATTCATCCTCAGATAAAGGCTTTCCATGAATGGAGGATTCTCCACTATTTGGAGCTCCATATCCAATAATGGTTTTAACCTCAATGATGGTAGGCTGATAGGAAGAAAGCTTTGCCTGCTTAATCGCCTCATCAATTTCTTCTACATCATTTCCATCTTCCACACGGATATAATTCCAATTCATAGCTCTAAACTTTTCTTCCAAATGATCAGAGCTGGCCAGGGTTACATCTCCATCTAACTGAATATCATTAGAATCAAATAAAACAATCAGCTTATTTAATTTCAAATGACCTGCAAGAGCCATCGCCTCCATTGTGACACCCTCCTGTAAATCTCCATCGCCGCACAATACATAGGTATAATGGTCGATGATATCACAATTCGGCTTATTAAATTTAGCAGCCAAATGAGACTCAGCAATGGCCATACCAACAGAAGTTGCAAATCCTTGTCCTAATGGTCCAGTTGTGATTTCAACACCAGGGGTATGCTTATATTCTGGATGTCCTGGAGTTAAGCTGTCCTTTTGACGGAACTCCATTAAATCTGACATAGAGATGTTAAATCCAGAGAAATGTAACATCAAATAAAGCAATACAGACCCATGTCCTGCAGATAGAATAAACCGATCCCGGTTAAACCACTGCTCATCATTAGAATCGATATTCAAATGTCTAGTAAACAAAGTATGAGCAATTGGGGCAGCACCAAGTACAATACCAGGATGCCCACTTTTAGCCTTTGTAATAATTTCAGCACCCAACACTCTCAGTGTTCGAATGCATAAATCATCAATATAGTTATTCATTTTCCTCAACCTTTACTTCTTCATTTTCAACCTTTTCAGGTTCTACTACTTGAGCCTCTAATACCTCTACTTCCTTATTAGAAGACTCTTCCTCGGCAGGCTGTTCTAACAATTCTGCTTCCTGTTCTGTCTCTTCCTCTTCAGGGTATAGTGCCTCATAATAGCGGTCCATATATTCCTTTTGCTTGTCAATCAGTTCATCAAAATGTTTTGTTCCACCCAAAGATTTTTTAATTAATTCCACGCTTGCTACATTGGCATCATATATTTTTTTCTTTGTTAGTCGATTACAAAACATCATAACAACAAATGCCACAACAACAACGGCTATCATTGCATATAAGCTTCCCTCTGGTAAAAAAGAAAAACCAAAGCAGGCTGCAACTGCCACTACTGTAACTGGTAATATAACCCGATAAGAGGTTTTCTTAGATACTGCCTCACAGGTATCCCAGAAATCAACCCATATTTTATTGATTGGCTGAGTATATAATTCCTTTAATTCGTTATAATATCCCTCTTCTATAAAAACTCTGTAGTTCCTTCCGTCCTCAGAAGACCATACAGCAAACTTTCCTTTATTAATAAACTCTTCCTTAACATTTGGATACTGGTCCATGATGAAAATCTCTACTTTTCTTTCATCAAATTCCTGTACGTCAATTGGTTGTGCTTCATTTGCTAATGCAAATAATTTTGGATTAATTCTCATTCCACATTTTGTCCTTTCTAAATTCTTATCCTATTATACCATAGCAAGCCAATCTTTAAAAGAAAAAACTGTGATTTTCCTCACAGTTTACCTAAAAAAAGATATCTAGTATTGCATAAATAATATTATGCACATAGAAAAATTTACTCAATCGAAAAGCATCTGGATCATTCAGTTTCATATCCACCTCTAAAAAGCTTTGAACAGGTGCAAAGAATTCCGCATTTCCCATCAACCGCATAATTGTAAATATCACATATACCACCAGCATAAACATACAGCCATAAAGTACGATACCTAAAATACCATCAATAAATTTAATAAAGGCATTCCCTCTTAATATTTTAGCTAATATTTTCAACAGGAAGGCTAAGATGAAAACCCCCACAAATAAAATGAAAAAGCTGATTACGACCACCGCAATGTGAGAAAAATATCTAGAAATATTGATGGCCACGGTTTCCACACTAAAGCTATCCTGAATATTTCCTGCAAACATATTGGCAAAAAATTCAGGCATACCCATATTCATCAGAACCTCTTTAATGGTTGCGGTAGTCCCTATTGGATTAGTGAAGATATCAGCACTCAGTACATTTTCTTTAATATTATCATAAATTGAATTATAAATCATTCCTGTACTTTCAAACCAGCCTGCCAATTGCGTACAGAATGCCACTGCTACTACCAAGCCCACAAAAAGGCCAACTAGTCCAATCGCCTTATTTAAAAATCCCTTCTTATACCCAAAGATAATCACAAAAATTAATAATACAATAAAAATGATATCAATTATTCCACAAAAGCCAAAATCCATGCATTCTCACATCCAATCTTAATATGCACTCATTATAACATATTAATGAATCTTTTGTAACAAAAATTCTAGCTATTTCTTTTCTTTTAAAAAAGAAGTATAATAGAGAGGGTGAAATTTATGGATATTATAAAAGTATTACAGGAAAAATTAAATCATAAAGGAATAAAAGCCTATATCGTCCCAACCTCAGATTTTCACAATAGTGAATATGTGAGTGACTATTTTAAATGTCGAGCTTTTTTAACAGGGTTTACAGGGTCTGCTGGAACTCTTGTTGTCACACAAGAAAAGGCCTATCTATGGACAGATGGCAGATACCATATACAAGCAGCCAAACAGATAGAAGGTAAATCAATTACTCTGATGAAACAAGGCCTTCCTGGGGTTCAAACGATGGAACAGCTTTTAGGAAGCTATTTAAATGAGAATGACGTATTAGCATTTGATGGTAGAGTTATGTCAACCTCTTCTGTCTTAGCATTGTGTTCAAAGCTTCCAAATATCAAGCTTCAAGCAGATGAGGATTTAATAGATGAAATATGGGAGGATCGCCCGAAGCTTCCATTTTCCTTTCTATACAAGCTTGAGGAATTTTTCTCTGGTCGTTCTTTCCAAGAAAAATTAGCAGATATTCGTCAGAAAATGCAAGAATACAATGCAGATACCCATATCCTCTCTAGCTTAGAGGACCAGGCTTGGCTCTACAATCTAAGAGCAGATGATGTAGCACATACCCCAGTGTTCTTAGCCTTTACAATTTTAACCAAAACAGAGTGCCATTTATTTATAGATTCGAAAAAAATAGATAAGCGCATAGAAAAGTATATAAATGAAAATGATATCATTGTACATGACTATAGTAGCTTTTATGAGTTTCTAAAGCAGATCAATCATAAGACGGTTCTTTTAGATTTCAACAAAGTAAATTATCTAATTTATACAACTCTCTTAGAACAGAATACTTTACTTAACCACACAGACCCTTCACTATTAATGAAGGCTATCAAAAATGATACAGAAATTAAAAACACAATTCAAGCCCATATCAAAGATGGTGTTGCCTTTACAAAATTTATGTATTATGTAAAGACCAACATAGGAAAACAAAAAAATATGACAGAATCCTCTGTATCAGATTATTTAACCAAGCAGAGAAAAAAACAAGAAAGCTTTGTAGATATATCCTTTGAAACCATCTGTGCCTATAAGGAGCATGCTGCAATGATGCATTATTCTGCTACTCCTAAAACTAACGCCACCCTAAAGCCTTCTGACTTTCTATTAATTGATTCAGGAGGACACTACTTAGATGGAACAACCGACATCACTAGAACCTTGGCCTTAGGAGAACTGACAGACACTCAAAAGCTCCATTTCACTACCGTTTTAAAATCTGTAATTGCGTTATCCCAGGCTATCTTCCTAAAGGGAGTTAAGGGTGTAAATCTAGATATCTTGGCAAGGGGTCCCATCTGGAAGCTCATGATGGATTACAAATGTGGTACAGGTCATGGGGTAGGATATCTACTCTCTGTACATGAGGCACCAAACGGCTTTAGATGGCAAATTGTCCCAGAACGAAATGACTCAGCTGTATTAGTTCCTGGAATGATTACCACAAATGAACCTGGCATTTATTTAGAAAACAAATATGGTATTCGAATTGAAAATGAAATGCTATGTATAGAAAAAACTAAAAATGAATTTGGCGAATTTTTAGGCTTTGAAACCATCACCTATGCTCCTATAGATTTAGATGCCATTGATGCTAAGCTTTTAACTAGTGAGGAGAAAAAATGGCTAAATCACTATCATAAGCAGGTCTATGAAACTTTAAGTCCTTTCCTTTCAGAGGAAGAGAATGCTTGGCTTTTAGAATATACAAAAAAAATTTAGCAGCAAATTGCTGCTTTTTTATATATAAAAAAAACGCCTTAACCACATTACCTACTAGCTTAAGGCTGCTACCTTCCGATCCTGACCTGGTTCACCGTAAATAATTGATTAAGGACTATATTATAATAGCATAAACCTAAAGAGATTTCAAGCCTCACTTCTTCCTCAAATCTTTAAAAAAAGAAGATAAAAGCCTTGAACACTCCTCTTCTAGAATACCCCCTGTAACATTAACAGAATGATTAAAGCTTACCTCAAATAAATTCAAGGCCCCAGCATGAGCTCCAAAACGAGGATTTTTAGCTCCATAATAGACCTGATTAACTCTAGCCTGAATCATAGCACCAGCACACATTACACATGGCTCTAAAGTCACGTATATCGTAACACCCTCTAATCTCCAGCTTTTTAGCTTTTTACATGCCTTTTGAATGACAAGGAGTTCTGCATGAGAGGTAGCATCTTGCTTTGTTTCTCTTTTATTATAGGCACGAGCAATGATTTTATTTTGATAAACTGCAACTGCTCCTATTGGTGTTTCCTTTTGCTGATAAGCCTTGTTTGCTTCCTTTAAAGCCTCCTGCATAAAATATTCATGGTTCATTTTACTTGCTCACCACATGACATTTTCTACATCTTGGCTCATAGGATTCCTTTTCACCAACCAAAATGATAGGGTCATCATATTTAGCTGGTTTTCCATTGATAATTCTTTGCGTCTTAGTCGCTTCACTACCACACTGACTACAGATTGCTGTTAACTTAGTTATCATCTCTGCCATCGCCAATAACATTCCTACATTATGAAATGGTGTTCCCTTAAAGTCACAGTCTAACCCTGCACAGATTACCCGCAGTCCCTGTTCAGCTAAATTCCTGCATATTTCGACAATTCCTTCGTCAAAAAATTGTACCTCATCTATAACAACAGCCTCCACATCCGTTGTTATATAGTCGAAGATTTGAGAGGATTGACTGATATTGATTGCCTTTACCTTTCTTTGGCTATGAGAAACAACCTCTGTTAAGGAATATCGGTCATCTATAGTTGGTTTAAATATTAAATATTTCTTTTTAGCAAAATTCATCCGATTTACTCTTCGGATGAGCTCTTCTGTTTTTCCAGCAAACATTGGACCACAAATCACTTCAATCCAGCCTGGTCTATCTAAATGATAATTCATACTGCCTCTCTCCTTCTACGTCATGAAAAAAAGCCCAATAGGGCTATATTCTCATAGTTTTGATTAATTATTCTTAACACCGTAACGCTTATTGAATTTCTCAACTCTACCATCTGCCTGAGTAAATGCTTGCTTACCCGTATAGAATGGATGACAATTTGAGCAAGTATCAACACGAACCTCGTTCAATACTGAACCAGATTCAAATACGTTACCGCATGTAGTACAAGTAACCTTTACAGTTTTATAATCTGGATGGATTCCCTTTTTCATGCTTACATACTCCTTCCACCATGACCTGCTGTCATAGAAAGTTTTCGAATTATTTTACCATATTAAACTTAAGAATGCAAGTGCTAAATCACTATAGCTTCTTAATTTGCTTAAAATTGAAAGTCATTTGAGTAGATCTACCACCAAACATCTCTACAAGAACGACAATCTCCTCAGCTTCTGCATTTACAGAGGCTATATCATATACCTTACCTGCAAATGGACCATCAATAACCTCTACCTTATCTCCAATCTTGAAATCCAAAATTGGCTTTTCTACTACACCTAAGGAAATTAAGATTCGGTTCATTTCATCCACTGGTACTGGTACTGGTTTTGTACCACCACCACTAGAGCCTAAGAATCCTGTTACCTTTGGTGTATTACGTATCATAAACCAAGCTTTTTCATCCATTTCGCCTTCAACTTCCATTTCAACAAAGACGTAGCCTGGAAAAAGCTTATTTACCTTTAGCTTCTTTTTACCTTTTTTATCAGTAACCTCTACTGTTTCCTCTGGGACCATAACCTGATATATTTTATCAGTCATGTTCATCGTTTCCTTACGACGCTCAAGATCCTGTTTTACAGCATTTTCATAACCAGAATAGGTTCCAACAATATACCATCTTCTCATATATCGTTCCTCTGATTAAATGATTCTTCCTAAAATTTCCGTAATGAATGCATCATATAAAAGGAATAACAATGCGAAAATTGTTATAAATAACAATACACGAATGGAATTGCCTACAAACTTTCCAAAAGATAACCAGGTTACCTTCTTAAACTCAGGGATTGCTGGTTTAAAAAATGGAAATAAGGCATAGACCGTAAATACACCAGCTAAAGATACCAATACCCAGCCAAATGCAGTTGGATGCTGTCCAATCAGCCAAAAATCCTGTCTTACCGTTAAGGTCTTAGTTAAAATTAAACAACCTAAAACTAATACCAACACAGAGAAAATTAAAAATACATAATTTTCCCATTTATGTGTTTCCTTTAAATATTGCCAAATTCTGGATGGCTTATCCTGTGCTTTTTCTTTTACCGCCATAATTTTTTCTCCTTTATCTTGTTTCCTTATGAATTGTATATTTATTACAATTTTTACAATATTTTTTTGTTTCTATTCTGTCTACCGTTTTTTGAGGATTTTTGGTTGTCGTATAATTTCTAGATAAACATTCCTCACAAACTAGTATTACCTTTGTACGCAACGCTAACCCTCCATTTCGTTCAAAATAAAAAAACCTTTTAAGGCTCTATGCCTATTCTATCTCAATCTATGAAATTAGTCAATATCTTTTCTAGTTTCTTCTGAACTTTTTTATATAAAGGGTAGGTTTCAAAATAATTTAATTCAAATTTTCTAGTAAAGGCCGCCAAAGAACAATTACGTAAAAAACAATATTCTAAAATGTTTCTTTCCTCTAAAGGCTCCTTTTGAAATTCTTTTCCTATGATTCTTAATACCTTAGATTCACTACAAGCATCTCTAAAGCTTTCAAAGGATGTGTATTCTACATTTCTTTCCTTTACCTTTAAAGCGTCATTTCTCAAAAGCTTATAGGTCAGTCTCCGTATTACTAAAGTAAAATATGTATAAAAGGAACAAGCAAAGCCCTCTTCATAAGAGAAAATGGCCTGTTCTAAACGCATTAGACATTCCTGCTGAAAATCTAAATAAATTAAAGCACGACAATAGGATGTATCATAGTAAATCTTTTTTATCAGGTGACAATACTTTTCATATAGTACTCTTTTAGCCACTAAATTGCCATCCTTAATCAAATAAATCAATTCACTATCATTTGCTTTATAATACATATACTCCTTATTTTCTTAAAGCATATAACACAATTCCTGTACTAACAGAGGCATTTAAACTATTTACATGCCCTGTCATAGGGATAGAAATCAAAAAATCGGACTGCTTAAGCAGGGTACGACTCATTCCAAAGCCTTCTGAACCAATAATAATTCCTAAATCTAGTGTTTTATCAATACCTTCTGCCGCTATAGTTCCTTTGGCATCTGTACCACAAATCCAAAATCCCTTCTCCTTCATTTGGAGAATGAAATTAGAAAGACTATTCACGTAGGCAACTTTGACATATTCGATTGCACCAGTAGAAATATGGGCAACAGTCTCATTCACAGAACAGCTTCTATTTTTAGGTAGAATCACTGCATCATACCCAAAAGCATCCACACTTCGAAGAATTGCCCCTAAATTATGGGGATCCATGATTCCATCCAGTAATAAAAATCGTTTGGGACTAAAAAATGGCAAATCTAAAATAGATTCATCATAAATCCTATAATCCTCTCGATAAGCAGCATATCCCTGATGGGAGCTTCCAAATAAGGAATTCATTTTTGATTTATCTAATACAGAAAACTCGATTTTCTTATCCCTCAATAATTCTAAAAAGGACTTATCCTTTTGAGCTTGAGTATCCAAAATAAACACCTTTTGTAAGCCATGGTTCGCTCGGATAGCTTCATTGATGCAATTCTTTCCATATATTTTAATCATATAATCACCACTATACTTTTCTTAACTATTATACCAAAAAATATCATAAAAAGAAAGCATCTTTATGATTTATACTTTTTTAAATATAATAAGCATACTAAAAGAATTTTACAATTTTTTTATAAAAAATAGAGCATATCCCTGCCTAAAAAGAATAGGATATGCTCTATATAGTTTCATTTTAATTTTGATTATATAAATCATTCACATCAACAGGTGCTAATACGAAAAATTCATCACCAAATTCATAGTCATAAAATTCTTCTACCTTAACACATCGTTGAAGCATATAGCTTGGGCTATCTACTTTTACCCTTGATTCGTCAAAATCATCCTGCATAATATCACCCATTATAGTTTGAGCAATATTCTACAAAATCATACATTTTTAGAACTTAGATAAAATCTTCTGAATCAACGCAATTTGACGCTTAATCCAAGGAACTACAGCCTGTAATAAATGCATAGATGGAACAGCTAATAAGCACAGCATTAGAAGGAAAATTTTTCCTTGCAGTGTGAGTTCTTTGACAATTCCGCCAGTCGTTGTTGAAACCGTATTAGGAGAAATACGATAATCTGTAGTCACTCCACCTAAAACCAGATTATAATCTCCATCAATCTTAGGGTCTGGTGTATTAGAAATGGCCTTAAAGTTCGTATAGTAGCCATCAATAATATAATAACCACTTTGTGTGGTAGATACATCTGGACAGATCAACGGGTTAGACAATCTTACATTTGTATTGATTCCTCCAACTGTGGATACTGCATCCTTATCTACTAAATAATAAGAAGCGTCATATGGGAATACCTTAATGATAGAGGTATCGACAACCTTATTATCCACTACAATATTGTCAATTCCAAATTTTGAAACAGAAGCTCCGGTATCAATACCATTAACTATGATATTGTTTTTAGAATCAAAGGATACTGTAGGATACTCAACCTTGTATGTATTTGAAGACGGTGTTCCATCTTCTAAAATAGGTGCTAACGCAGTTCCATTTACTAAAAGCTCCATAGTCTTAACGTTAATACTTAAATCGATGTTATCCCTTGAGGTCAAATTCGTTTTATAGGTTTTATTTGTTGTTTCCTGTGAACTATTTACTGTAAAATTTCTAGGGATAACCGTTAACTGGTCATTTTTCAGTTCTACGGTTGGCATTATACAAATTTGAACATCTAAAGTTCTATTTGACCCATATTTATTATAAAATTTATAGTACTCATCTGTTTCTGTTAAGGTTCGCATCACTGCTTTTCCATCATAGAATAGGAAGCCTTTTTCATTGATAGAAAATTTCTCTTCAAAATTAGGCTCATAGGTGAGGAGACGCTTTTCATTACTGCCATCATCGCGTCTAGCCAAATAGAATACTGAGGTACCACCTAAAACAATATTTCCATTAGACAAGAAGGAGATATCTGGAATTACAACATCTTCTTTTATATTCGTTCCATTAAACACATAGTAGAACTTCCCATCCTGATGAACACAAGAAATATTAATATTATTCTCTGAAGAAACCTTTTGATAGGTTGTTACCTTACCATCGTAAACATAATAGTAATCCGCGCTAATTTCTATTTGCGGGGTATACGTCATTACATCTTCCTTGATAGAATTAGAATAGTATTGAGAGAAGGTAACGACTGGTCTAAATTCTAAGAACTGTGGTAATAGGAATGTAATAATTAGGAATGCCCCATAGCAGCAAATGCACAACGTTCTTCTCAGGGTATTGAACGGTTTGCATACCTTAAATAAAACCATTAAGCAGGTATGGGTTGCGGCAATACCAATGATGGTCTGAATTGTAATTGTATCTAAGCTCATGCCCTCCGACAAGCTGAATATCAATATCGATATAATCATAATCGTGAGAGCACCTGGTAAGGCACCCTTTAAAATATTGCTTAAGAAATTACCATCTACCTCTTTATTATTCGGTTCTAGAACTAGGAAGAAGGATGGAATACCAATCGCAAACAAATCAATCATAATCAGCTGATTTGTAGAAATTGGATAAGCACCACCACTCATCATAGCCTGTATTGCAAGTAATAATGAGAATATTGTTTTAGTTAAGAATAGGGAAGCAACACCTGTAACGTTGTTGATAACTCTTCTTCCCTCAGCTACTACCTTAGGCATAGAATCAAAATTAGAGTCTAGCAGTACAAGGTGACTTACATTTCTAGCAGCCTCACTACCTGAAGCAATAGCAATGGAGCAGTCTGCCTCTCTTAAAGCAAGAATATCGTTGACACCATCACCTGTCATCGCAACCTTTTTACCAGCATTTTTCAAGGTGGTAACCAATAGTTTTTTCTGAGATGGAGAAACACGACCAAATACAGTATACTTCAGCGCTGCTCTTTCAACCTCGGCATCTGATAAGCCATCTAGGGAAATATACTGGTCGGCATTCTCTATACCTGCACGCTCTGAAATTTTAGAAACTGTAATTGGGTTATCTCCAGAAATAACACGTACGGAAACACCACTTTCTTTAAAGTAGTTGATGGTATTAATTGCATCGGGACGAATATTATCCTCAATTAAAATCAAAGATACAACCTCTGGATCGCTATCTGGTAAAGATGTTCCATTGATCATTCCATTAAAATGAGCAAGACATAGAACACGATATCCCATACTTGCATATTTATTTACTTCTCTTTTAATGCGCTCAAAATGAGCTTTCAAAACAAATTCAGGAGCACCTAACGCAAAGGTTCCTATTTTATCAAATGTAACAGCATTAAACTTTCTTTGGGAACTAAAAGGAATTGTAGCTAGATGCTTAATTCTCTTATTTAATCCAAACTTTTCCTCTAAGGCTACCGATGTCAAATTACTTTCATTGAGCGCATTTAACATTGCGGAAATAATATTTTTTGTAGTCAGTCCATACAAGGAATTAAAATCAATCACATCCTTGACACTCATCGTACCATCTGTAATCGTACCTGTTTTATCCAAGCATAGTACATTAATTCTAGCTAACATTTCAATACAATATAGTTCTTGTACCAATACATTTCTCTGAGATAGCTTTATAACTCCGACAAATAACGCAACAGACGTCAATAGCCACAATCCAGATGGAATCATACCTACCATAGCACCTGCAGTTTTTCTTACTGCGGTAACATAAGGAATCCCACTATTTAAGAATTGTAAACAGAATAAGGTTAAACCAATAGGAATAATGAGGACAGCCATTACATAAATAATCATTTTTAAAGATTTTAAAAGCTGAGAATTTGGCTTCTGATATTTTTTAGCCTGATCAGAAAGCTTTTCTATATAATTATCCTTACCGACCTTGTCTACTCTAGCATTACAGCTTCCAGAAACCACAAAGGAGCCAGAAAATAACAGGTCGCCTGTCTTTTTAATGATTGCATTACTTTCACCTGTCAATAAGGATTCGTTAACCTCGATAGATCCACTCACTACCACACTATCTGCACAAATTTGGTTGCCAGAATTTAAAACAATTAAATCATCTAAAACGACATCTCCAACTCCAATTTCCTTTTTCTGACCATTTCTAATGACTACCGCACTAGGGGCAGATAATAAGGATAGATTGTCGATAGTTTTCTTTGCTTTTAACTCCTGATAAATTCCAATGACAACATTTGCTGTAACAATGACTAGGAAAACTAAGTCTGTCCAAGCCTGAATTGTCATAAGCCATATTGCAATAGAGATAGTTAAAATATTAAAGAAGGTAAAAATATTAGAAATGACAATCATCTTTCGAGATTTCGTAGACCCTTTTTTCGTAACATTTACTAAATTATCCAATATACGACGATCTACCACCTCATCTGGCAAGCCTTTTTCAGGATCCGTATCATATCTTTTGATATTCTCTGGATTCTTCTTCATAGCCTTACGATGATTTTTCACCATTTTATTATATTGCTTTTCAGCAAGCTTCTTTTCCTTAGCTTCTCTTTTTTCTCTAGTTTTCCGAACCTTATCACTTTCAACCAATTCTTCACCAATTACCTTGGCATCTAAAGAATCGTCCTCATCTAATGATAGTTCTTCTTCTTGTTCTTCCTGATCCTCTTCTATTGTATCTTCCTCTAGAAGTTCCTCATCAAGCTCTTTTTTAGGCTCAGCACTTGCATCTATGCTTTCTCTTTTTCCAAATATGCTTTTGTCATCAAAAGTTGCCATAGTTTACCTCCTAATGGACAATGAAACATCATCCGTTTATTTTTAAAATTTCCAAAATATAGGAAATATTCTTTTATTCTTTATACCAAATGCCATTCCATAAGACGCTGGCGATATTGGTCAGCTGCAGAAAAATCCTTAGCCGCTCTAGCTTCGTTCCATTTTTTGTAAACCTCCAGCTGTTCTTCAGTAAGAGGATTTACAAATAGGTTAATTCCTAAAACCTTAAGTATAGTATCTAAAGTATTCCATTTTGCACAAAGACTCATTCCATCCTTGGTACGAATTGCAATATTGATATCCTTTACTACCTGTTCCATCAGCATCATCACATTCTGTACATTCAAATCCTGATTCATATATTCCTTAAATGCTTCGATATCTGCTCCAACTACCTGCTTATCCTCTATTCCTTGAAGCTGTAGCTCGTAAAGTCCCTGCTTATAAGCTCTTTGCCACTTATCGAAAACCTTCTCATACTGGGTATAAATTTCTTCAGAATAAGAGAAATTATTACGATACGGTGTAAAAACCAATACCATACGCAGAATCATTCCAGTTCTATTATTCTCCAAATCCTTAACAAAAATAACATTATGCAGGGATTTAGACATTTTATGGCCTTCTAATTCTAGTCTACCCACATGCATCCAATACTTTGCAAGGTGATTGTGATATAAAGCCTCACTTTGAGCAATTTCATTCTCATGATGAGGAAACTTCAAATCCATTCCTCCGCCATGAATATCAATTTCTTCCCCGAAAATTTTACGATTCATTACAACACATTCCGTATGCCATCCAGGGCGACCCTCACCAAATGGAGAGTTCCATTTCACACCAATGTCTGTTTTTTTCCACAAGGAAAAATCTAATGGATTCTCCTTTTTCTCATTGATACTAATTCTGGCTCCCTGTTCTAAATCCTCACTCACCTGATTAGATAAGCATCCATAATCTGGAATACATTTTACACGGAAGAATACATCTCCATCGACCTCATAGGCAAAGCCCTTCTCTATCAAAGCTTCTATAAAATGAATCATTTCTTCAATATAGTCTGTTGCATAGGAAACAACGTCAGGCCGTTTGCTGCCGACCTTCTCGACTGCTTCAAAATAGGATTTTTCATAGTACGCTGCAATTTCCTTTTCTGTTTTATGCTCAGCGATGGCTTGATTGATGATTTTATCATCTACATCTGTAATATTAGAGGCATATGTTACCTGATACCCTAAAAATTCCAAATAGTTTTTCAGCATATCGTAGAACACAACTGGTCTAGCATTCCCAATATGAATATGATTATACACAGTAGGACCACATACATACATATTTACTTTTCCTTCATGGATTGGCTTAAATTCTTCCATCTGATTAGATAAAGAATTATATATTTTAAGTCCCATCAATCTTCATCTCCTATACTAGCACAAAAAGGAGCATCAGCTCCAAAATGTTAAAATAGCTCTATGCTGCGTCTCTAATCACTGTCTGTATTGCCTGACTAAACAAGCTGATATCTGTACTAACCGTGTAAAGCGTCTTATTTGTTTTCTCATGCTCATTATTGATTGTAATTACATCACGATACACAATGACATTGATAATCGTCTGTCTTGATTTTTCACCAATTCGACCAATTGCCAAGGATACATAGGCAGTTTGAGCAATCCCCTTATCCTCTTCCTTGTCTTCCTCTTTATCCGTAGAATCTCCTGTAGATTCCTTCTCTTCCTTCTTTGGCATTAAATCAATGGTTACACCTGTACCAGTAGGTACATAAATACAATTTTCAAAGCGAGAAATATTTTGGTCGTCTGTATATCCTGCAAAGCCTCCAAAATAGAAGGTGTACATATTTTCTGCTTTCACATTAATTTCACCAATGGCTGCACAATCTATAAATTTAGAGCCATCATGAATATTTCCTCCTGCAAATCCACCTACATAGGTTTTATGCTTTTTCGTACCACTATTGTTTACAGAATCTTCCTTCACAGTAATATTTACTTTAGAATAAGAGCTGTGGATTCCTAAGTTAGAATCATTTACTCCACAGAAGCCACCCAAATAGAAACAACCTCCGTTATTTTCTTCTGAAGAGCTTGGATTTGTATAAACAATCGTTGTATCCATAGTACCATTGACATGACAGTTAGTAATTTTGGTGTTTTCATTGATACCGATAAAACCACCTACATAAATTCTTAATTGACCACGAATAATTTTTAAACTTAAATCATTGACAACACAATTTTCAATCGTAGAATCCTCAGCCTTACCAACTAGTCCTCCAAGGTAGGAATTTCTAGTAGATTGACCAGAATGTGAAAAATCAACTCTGTTTACTGTAACATTTTGAATGGTACAGTTCTTAGCATAGCCTGCTAAAGCGCCTAAATATGTTTCAGAACGACTGGCATTATAGGTTGCATCCTCTATTACAAGATTCTTCACAGTAGCTCCCTGCATATAGCCGAATAAACCAGTATAATTATTGCTATCAAAGGTCATATTGTAAATTTTATGACCATCTCCATCTAGCTTTCCAGAAAAATAGCTACTAGAATTAAATATAGAGGATAAGGTGCCACCACAATCAATGTCAGCAGTTAATTTATAATATGCCTTTTTATCTTTATTCATACCCAGCAATAAATCTAAACTATCGATTAGGATTGGGTCATCCTCAGACTCTCCATTATTGATAGTTGTTACTTCTCTAGTGTTTAATGTCTTCTGACTACCACTTGCAGTAATGACAAGCTTTAATACATATTTTGTATCTGCTGTAAGATTGGAAAATTCTAGCTTTTGACCAGACATTTCTTTAGAAATGCTTCCATCCTCTCCTACAGTAGGTTTAACGATGATTACATCCTTACGAGAAATCTCCTTAGCCTCATCTCCTGTACTACTTAAGGAGACAAATACCTTAACCATATCATGATACAAATCATGTTCGTTCGTGTCTGTAAATGAAGTATTTACAGAAATCGCCGTTTTATAAATGACGGTACTCATCGTTCCTTCTATGGCAGGAAGGTTGTTCGTATCTGTACAACCTGTGAGTAATATGAAAAATCCTAAACATAGGATTGAACAAAGCATAACTAAACGTTTCATAATATCAAAATCCTTCTTATCATAATCTTTTTTTGTATTTCTTAAATATTATATCTTAAATCCTGTCTTGTATCAAGGAAAATTCGTATTTTTAAAAATTTAAAATAGAAAAAACCTGAAAAACCTCTTCTACATTCTCTTTTTTTCTTTTTTGGTTTAATTGACTTGTTATATTATTTATAATATAATATTTTTTGTATTGACAAAACATACACGGAGGTTAGAATGAAGAAAATTGGATTAGATGTAGGCTCTACTACAATTAAATGTGTAGTGTTAGATGAGCAAAATACATTACTATATTCTGACTATAAACGTCATTATTCTCATATAAAAGACAATATAATTCTTAAACTACAAGAATTAATGAATCATAAAATCATCGATGGAGACTGCTATCTTGCCATTTCTGGTTCTGCAGGAATGGGACTTGCTGAGGGAGTGGGGATTCCTTTTGTTCAGGAGGTTTACGCAACAAGAGTAGCTGCCAACACCCTAATTCCAGGAACAGACTGTATTATAGAGCTAGGGGGAGAGGATGCCAAAATCCTTTTTCTAACTGATGGAATGGAGGTTCGAATGAATGGCTCCTGTGCTGGAGGAACCGGTGCCTTTATTGACCAGATGGCAACCTTATTAAATGTCGATATCACAGAAATTAATGGTTTAGCGATTCATCACCAAAAGCTCTACGCTATTGCCTCAAGATGTGGAGTATTTGCCAAATCTGATATTCAACCCCTATTAAATCAAGGTGCTTCTAAGTCTGATATTGCTGCCTCCATTTTTAACGCTGTTGTAAACCAAACGATTGGAGGTTTAGCTCAGGGACGTGAAATCACCGGAAATGTGGCCTATTTGGGTGGTCCTTTAACCTTTTTGTCTGAGTTGAAAAACAGCTTTGATACTGCACTTCATGTGAAAGGAATTTGTCCTGAAAATTCTTTGTATTATGTAGCCATTGGGGCAGCCCTATGTGCAAAAGAACCTATCAATGTTGGTGAAAAGCTAACAAAAATATCCAATTATGTGAATCAGGCGACCTATGCCTACAATCAGCCTTTATTTGCAAATGAAACAGAGCTAAAGGAATTTAGAGAGCGTCATGCAAAAGCATATATTGAAAGTCTTCCTCTAGAAGGATATACAGGAAATCTTTATCTTGGAATAGATAGTGGCTCTACAACCTTAAAGTTCGTTCTAATTGATGAAAATGAACAGATTCGCTATGAAAGATACCAGCCCAATAAAGGAAACCCTGTAGAGGTCATCCAACAAATATTTATTGAGCTTTATACCAAGTATCCTAGCCTAAGAATTGCCGGTAGTGCTTCTACTGGCTATGGAGAGGAGCTGGCGAAGAATGCCTTTAATTTAGATGCAGGACTCGTAGAAACTATGGCTCATTATAAGGCAGCCTCCAAATTTAAGCCGGATGTGGATTTCATTATCGATATCGGTGGACAGGATATTAAATGCTTCAAAATAGAAAACAATGCCATCGCGAATATCTTTTTAAATGAGGCATGCTCCTCTGGGTGTGGTTCGTTCCTTCAGACCTTCGCCAATGCGTTAGGGTATAAAATAGAGGATTTTGCCAAGCTAGGATTGATGGCAGATAAGCCAGTAGACCTAGGATCTAGATGTACAGTCTTTATGAATTCCTCAGTTAAGCAGGCACAAAAGGATGGAGCTACCATAGAAAACATATCAGCAGGGCTTTCCATCTCTGTTGTAAAAAATGCATTGTACAAGGTCATTCGAGCAACTACCAAGGAACAGCTAGGAAAAAATATAGTCGTTCAGGGCGGAACCTTCCACAATGAGGCTGTATTAAGAGCCTTTGAAAAGGAATTGAATTTAAACGTAGTTTGTCCAAATATCTCAGGACTGATGGGAGCGTATGGGGCAGCCCTATATGCAAAGTCTCTTCATCTATCAGCTTCTTCTACCATCACAAAGGAACAGTTGAAAAGCTTTGAGCATAAGGTTCAGAACTTCAATTGTCAGCTATGTAATAATCATTGTCTATTATCCGTCAATACCTTTGGAAGCAACACCAATAAGTTCATCAGTGGTAATCGCTGTGAAAAGCCTTTAACCAAAAAGAAAACTAATGAGAACACGAATCTTTATGAATATATCCGGAAAAAGCTAATGAGCTACACTCCTGTACCAGGTCCAAAAGGTAAAATAGGAATCCCGCTAATTCTGAACAATTATGAGCTGTGGCCATTTTGGTATACCTTTTTTACCACTTTAGGATTTGAAGCAATTTGTAGTGGGTTTTCTAATGAGAAAATATATACTCTTGGCCAGCATACCATTCCTTCTGATACAGTATGCTATCCTGCAAAGCTTGTTCATGGGCATATTGCCAAATTAGAACAGGACGGAATAAAGACAATTTTCTACCCTTGTATGAGTTATAATATAGATGAGAAAAAAGGGGACAATCATTTTAACTGCCCTATTGTGGCCTATTATCCTCAGACAATAGAAAACAATGTGAAGGATGTTCAAAGCCTTACCTTTCTTCATCCATTTATAGGAATTCATGACAAAAAAATATTTGAAGAGAAAATGATGGATATTTTAAAATCCTATAAATTTTCTAAAAGAGAAATCATTAAGGCTTCTACTTTAGCCTATCAGGAATATGATGCTTATCTGGCAGACTTAAGAAATCAGGCAGATCAAATCATTCGACAGGCTAGAGCTGAGCATCAACAAATTATCGTTTTGGCTGGTAGACCATACCATGTTGACCCTCAGGTCAATCACGGAATAGATAAACTGATCAATGCCTTCAATGTGGCCATTGTTACAGAGGAATCAATTTCTCATCTTGTTCCTAAATTCAAGGTAGGCGTTCTAAATCAATGGACCTATCATGCACGACTTTATGCGGCAGCTAAATACTGTACAACCCAAAAGGATATGAATCTCGTCCAGCTAGTTAGCTTTGGATGTGGTCTAGATGCAGTCACTACAGATGAATGCAAATCTATCTTAGAAAATCATGGTAAAATATATACTCAAATTAAAATAGATGAAATTACAAATCTAGGAGCTGTAAAAATAAGACTTCGGAGTCTCTTTGCGGCTTTAGAACAAAAGGAGGAAAACAAAGAATGGAATCAGAAGTAAAGGAATATCCTAAATTTGTAGCCTCTATGCGTAAAACACATACGATATTGATTCCTTCTATGCTGCCCTTTCATATGGCCCTATTTGAAAAAGCTCTTCTTGCCTCAGGATATAAGGTGGAAATTATGAGTAATGAGGGCCCTGATGTAGTCACAGAGGGGTTAAAGTATGTTCACAACGACACCTGCTATCCTGCTTTACTAGTAATCGGTCAATTTATAGACAATCTGAATCACCGCGATGATTTAGACCACGTCGTTCTTCTTATCACCCAAACTGGAGGAGGATGCAGAGCCTCCAATTATATCCATTTATTAAGAAAAGCTTTAGAAAAGGCAGGCTATGGATACATTCCCGTTGTATCCTTAAATGCTTCAAACTTAGAAAAGGATAGTGGATTAAGACTTACACTTCCCCTAATCAAGAAGGTAGCAGCAGCGATGACCTATGGAGATGAAATTATGTATCTTTACAATAAGACACGCTCCTATGAAACTCACTCAGGCTCTGCCAAAGCATTGGCGGAGGAATGGGTAAAAAAAATCGGCCTGCAGTTTGATCATAAAAAAGGTGTTTCCTATCGGGCATTAAGAAAAAATCTAAATGCAATTGCCAAAAGCTTTGACGAGCTAGAGCTTGATCTATCTAAGGCTATCCCTAAGGTTGGAGTCGTAGGAGAAATCTATGTTAAATATGCAGCCTTAGGAAACAATCACTTAGAAGATTTCTTAGTTAGTGAAAAGGCTGAGGTGATGGTTCCTGGGCTTTATGGATTCATTCTCTACTGTCTATATAATTCTATCTATGATAACCAATTCTATGGTCATGGGAAAATGAAAAAGCTAGTTTCAAAGCTGATGATAGGCTATTTAAGACGCCGGGAAAAGCTGATGATTCACAGTATCCGCAAAACCAAGATAACGCCTATGAAGTACTTCTCTCATACAAAGGATTTATCCGAGGGTATTTTATCCCATGGCACAAAGATGGGTGAGGGCTGGCTATTGACTGCTGAAATGATGGAGCTTGTAGAAATTGGATATGACAACATTGTATGTACACAGCCCTTTGGCTGTCTACCAAATCATATATGTGGAAAAGGGGTAATGAAAAAAATTAAATCCCTTCATCCCGAGGCTAATATCGTGGCCATTGACTATGACCCGTCGGCTACAAAGGTCAATCAAGAAAATCGAATTAAACTTATGCTGGCAATTGCCAGAGAAAAAATTGAAGAAAACGAGGATGCTAAGCTGTAATAGGCTTAGCTTTTATTTTATGAAAACCTATTTTAGAAATGATATCATTCAGGAAAAGCATACTCATATAAGTAAAATTTTCAAAATTATGAAAGGTCATATTACAACCCGTAGAAAGACAAAAATCTATCAGGCTAACGATTATCTTTTTTTAGATCAAATTTTTTATAATCCCTATACCTTGGACGATTACATTGCGTTAGACCTTGTCACAGGAATATGGATAGAGAAAGCAGAGCTTGATGTAAGCTATTTTGAAATTTTATCTAAAATGCTTCAGGAAGAAAAAAATCATGCTGAGCTTTTACAGATTATTGACCCCAATACCAGATTTACAAGATACCTCTATTTTGAATATCTAAATCATAAAACGGAAAGCTTCTATCTAACCTATTCGATGGGAGAAGCCGCTACTTATCTATGCCTAAAAAAAGCAGACCTAGCTTTTGCTATCCACCAGTTAGAGCATCAACAAATCATTGCCAAGCATAATAAGCTTTTCAATATATTAAATGTAAAAAAACTGGAAGATAGAGCCTACCTTCCAGATTATACCTATTAAAATCTATTCCTTAGAATTTCTGCTTTTTCGTATTTTATCAAAAAGCCCCTCTGTCATAAAATCATACTTCTCAAAGATTTTATAAAGCTGCATAGCAAGACAGGCAACCATAATACCAACACTCACTCCTGCAATTACATCCGTAAAGTAATGAACACCTAAAATCATTCTTGAAAACATCACAAGAGGAACAATTGCTGTACATAAGGTGTAAAGCGTATATTTTAAGGATTTTTCCATTTTTGTATGGTAAATCAAATAAATCAAAAATGGATACAAAAAGCCTGCTGCCGTTGAATGTCCTGAGGGAAAGCTTGTCGAGGTTTCATCCATCCAACGATAAGCCTCCAATGGGCGTTCTCTCATATAGATTTCCTTAAGTCCGATATTGAGCATAACGGCGCATAGAATTCCCAAGGATAAGACAATTGCTCGGTAATCACATTTTGTGAGAATGATTACCGTAATTACAATCACACCTACAATATATAGATTGCCAAACTCTGTGATGATTCGAAATAACCAGTATCCAAAGCCGTACTTTTCTCCACGAACACTATAGCTGAAATCACGCATAGCTACATCTAAGGCCAGTGGCTCCAATCGGTTTAAATAAATGACAACAGCCAAGCTTATAAAAACGATACAACAAACTAAAACTCCCACCATTTTTAAAATGTATTTCCAATTTTTCTTATTCATATCTCACCAAATTAAAAATTACCTTTCCATCCCGAATGTAATATGTATAATAATTGATTAATGTACTAACCAGATTTAATTCATTTTCAGAATCTCCCTGGCCAATCAATTCCCAACCATATAACTCAAAGGCCTGTTGTCTCTTGTGCCTAAAAATATGTTCTAGCTCTTTTAATTTCTCCTGTTCAATTTTATCACATTTGAAAATGAGAGAAACCCGATGCGAAGACTTTTTCACCTTAACCTCTAAAAATTCATTTCCCTCTTCTAGCAGATATAAGCTGAATTCCTCAATAATTCTACAAATCTTTTGATTTTCTACCACGTCGCTCACCTCTCGTAAAAATCTTTTCTGCAACTACGGTTAATATTGCCGCTACAAAGCCCGCCGAAAGACCATTATTATATAAATCAAAGCCACCCTGAAAATTAATCATTAAAGGCGTTAAAACAATATGCAAGGCCCCAGCAGCTAGCCCATAAATAATTCCATATCGACCACTAATCGGGGCCAACCCAGAGGCAAAGATAAATGTGATGATACTGATAATACTAAGCTCAAACTTTTGGTTGATGGCCATTCCCAAAAAGATGGTAAGTCCTGCTCCTACCCAAACTGGTAAAACATTTCTAAGATGCAGACCATATCCTGCAAACCCCAAGATGGATAGGATACTTCCAAAAATAACACCATTGAGTGGAACTTTAAAAATCAGACATATAAAGAATAAAAATAGACCTAAAATCCCAAAATTCAACAGAACGGCTTCTCTCTTAAATTCATAGGCATAATCACTAATCAGTCTTCCGCTAGTCTTCAATAATGCAAAATAGCGAACATAAACTTTGGGATTTGCAAAAAACGCAATCATAATATATAGGATCGAAATAATCGGTAAAATATAATAAAAAACCGTACTGCTAGAATAATCATATAGTTCAGCAGTCACGACCTCTAAATTACAAAGCTTAAAAATCCCATAAAAACAAGCTGAAATGACTCCTAACGCAAAGCCCGTATTGTATAGGTTATACCCTTCATGAAAAACAATCGTGTGGGAGGCAAAGGCAGGAATGATAAAGCCTGCAAGAATACCACAGCATATCCCTAAAGGAATGGATAATCCCAAATGCAGGCCAAAGCCAAAAATGGTATAGCTTACCAAAGGAGAAATTCCCGTGGAAAACAATAGGGTAATGATGAAGGATTTATAGGGTAAATGCTTAAACAAAGAAAATAAATAAATTCCAAAATAGATGGGCAGTGTATTAAAGAAATTCTTTCCAAAGAAGGAAAAACCACTGATCATAATGATTCCTGCAAAAATGGGTCCATTCATTCGAATCTTTAAAAAATGAATCAATACCAAATTCATTACAAGAATAGTAGCAACATTGAAGAAGGTAGCTCCTAATCCAGCAATATAGACATAGTCCGTTATCAAAATAGAAGGTGAGGTAATAATCTTTAAATACCCCTTAAATACCTGATCTACAGGATTAAAAATGAAGCCTTGTCCATTGACTGCAGAGATGATTGGTTCAATAAAAAACGTAAGAAAGAAAAAAAATAACACCATAACCTCTAAATAGAAGTGCTCTCGAAGATAAAAGAATATTCTACGCATTGTACCACCCCTCTACTTAGTATTATAGCATTATTTATTTTTTAATACTATTTTATTTTTTTAAATCATAAATTAAAGCCAAAGTCCCACTTGCATACCGTTTCGCCTCGACAAAGCCATAGTGACGATAAAATCCATAGCCTCTTGTTTTTCTATTTCTCGTAATCAAATGAAGGTATGGATAGCCTTGTTCCTGTAAATGGGCTCCTAAGGCATCCAAGAGCTTAGTTCCTAGCCCCTGACCCTGATACTTTTGGTCAATATTGATATGAAACCCACCATTATATTGTTGATTTAATTTCTTAGATGTTCTAAGACAGGCCTTAAAGAAAATTTTAAGAAGCTTAGATTTTCTAGCCACCTTTGGCAAAAAAATCTCTCTATTCTTTTCCAAAAATAATTTCGGATTTGTAGAACAAACAATGTAACCAACTGCCTGTTCCCCATCTACACTAACAAACACATGTTCTGGCTCATACTCTAGGTAATAATCTAAAAACATCCAGCAGATTGCTTCATTTTGTCTATATTTCGGCTCTGCTGTACTCAAGCAGATATTCCTTAGTGCGAGAGTATGCTGCTTCTGATATTTTACTATTTCTACCATTAGAAGGACATTACTCCGCAGGCAAACAATATAATCAGTAAAATTCCTAAAGCAATTCGATATACACCAAAGGACTTAAAATCATGCTTTTTAATGAAGCTCATTAAAAATTTAATGATGAACATGGATACCGCAAATGCAACAACACACCCCACCAATAACAAAGCTAAATCACTAGAGCTGATTGTCCCGGCATTCAGAATATATTTAACCCCCTTGAGAAGAGAAGCTCCAAACATTACAGGGATAGATAGAAAAAACGAAAATTCACAGGCAACCTCACGATTACATAAAATCAGCATAGCTCCTAAAATTGTCACTCCGCTTCTTGAGGTTCCGGGAATCAGGGCTAGTAACTGAATAGCACCGATAATTAAGGCAGTTCTAAAGGTTAGACTTCGCACATCTGTAACCTTAAAGGTTCTCCTCTTATTCCATATTTCCATCAGAATAAATAAAATACCATAAACAATCAAGGTTACAGCCACTGTGATAGAATTATAGAATACACTATCTAACCAGTCGTCTAATACCAAACCGATAATGGCGGCAGGAAGACAGGCAACCAACACCTTTGCCCACAAAAGCCAAATTTCTTTTTTCTCCTCCTTAGACTTTTCAACCTCAGGATTTTTTAAAGATTTTCCCCAAAAAGGATTTAGCTTATTAAAGAAGCAAACGACAACTGCCAAAATTGCCCCTAGCTGAATAGCTACCAAAAAGAAATCCCAAAAGGCTTTTCCACCCTCAAATATTTCCTTGGCCCCTAAAAGCTCCTCTAAAATAATCATATGTCCTGTACTGCTGATTGGAAGCCATTCTGTAACCCCCTCCACAATACCAAACAAAACAATTTTTAAGATATTTAAAATAGATTCTAGCATAATTTTACACCTCTAGAGTCTTTAAAACTTCTTCCAACTTAGGCATTATTTCCTTTAGAGAATCTTTCTCAAATGGATTTTTCAAATCTACAGCCTTAAGTAAATGGACAAAGGACTTAGAACCACCAAGCTTACAAAGCTCATAATACTTATCCCAAGCCATTTTATGATTCTTTCTATCCAGCAATAAAAATTGAAATGCACACATTTGAGCTAATGTATAATCAATGTAATAAAATGCACTACTAAAAATGTGTCCCTGTTGATGCCAGAAATTTCCTCTATTATAGTAATCCACATCATAGGTCTTCCAAGGAGTATATTTCTTTTCTAATTCCTTCCATTTATCCTTTCGCATTTGTGGTGTTGCCTCTGGATGCTCATAAACAAAATGCTGAAATTCATCTACACATACACCATACGGAATAAAGGTTATGGCTTCACTTAAATGCTTAAATCGATACTTTGCAGCATCCTTAGTGAAAAATAAATCCATATATGGATAGGCAAAGAACTCCATGCTCATTGAATGAATCTCGCAAGCTTCGAGCGTCGGCCAAAAAACATCGGAGGATGGAAGCAGCTTAGAGGCTGTATATACCTCAAAGGCATGCCCTGCCTCATGAGTCAGCACATCAACATCTCCCATAGTTCCATTAAAATTAGAAAAGATGAAAGGGGCTTTAAAATCAGGAATCATTGTACAATATCCGCCACCCTCTTTACCGGCCTTCGTCTCTAAATCCATCAACTCATGTTCTACCATAAATTCAAAGAATTCCTTGGTTTCTTTAGATAGTGCAGAATAAAACTGATGCGCACTTTGAACTAAAGCATCCTTATTCTTCCCATGGTCTGGATTTCCATCTGGATAAAACAAGGGAATATCATAGCTCTTAAAGTCAGAAACGCCAATTCTCTTAGCCTGAGCCTTAAGAATACGCTCTGCTACTGGTACGACATATTCTGCTACCTGTTGTCGATAATTGGCAACATCCTTACTGTTATAGTCACTTCTGCCCAAACGTAGATATCCCAATTCTACATAGTTAGGATATCCAAGCTTCTTGGCCATCTGCGTTCTCACCTGGACAAGCTTATCATAAATGGAATCCAGTTTGTCCTCTATAGAGACCATAAACTCTGCCTTCTTCTCCTCAGCAGCCTTACGGATATTTCTATCCTGATGATTCATATAGGCTGTCATTTGACTCAAATTATTGATTTTTCCATCAAATTCAATTTTAGCAGAGCCTAATAGCTTAGAATACTCTGTACAAAGCTTAGCCTCCTCAACTAAATCCTCCATAATCTTTTCATCAAAAACCTTTAAACCAATTTCCTTTTGGGTAAATAGCTGTTCAGTAAAGAGCTCTTCTAATTCCTTTCGATAGGAGCTATTAACTAAAACCTTATCTAACTTATTGACAGCATTTGATACAACAGGCTGATTTTCATCAAAATAGGCCTGTTCCTGTTCATAATAGGAGTCCTCTGTATTGATACTATGACGAATTGAACATAGAACAGCCATCGTACCATAATGGTCTTGTAGCTCAAGCACCTGTTCTAAAGCTTGCTTAGCAGAGGCAAAGCTCTTCGCATTCGCGATTTCCTCAGCAAACCTTTCAATAGCTTTGGCAACCTCTTTTACATCAGGTCTTTCATAAACATAATCCTTAAATTTCATAAGTCTCCTCCAAATCCAAGGAAGCATAGGCATTCAAGCTCATGTCATCCTCTTTTTTAAACTTTTGATATTGATAAAAGCCAGCAACTGCAATCATCGCGGCATTATCTGTGCAATATTTGATGGAAGGTATACAGATTTCAAAGCCTGGGTTTTCTAGCTGAAATCTCTCCTTTAATCCTCGATTTGCAGATACACCACCTGCAACAATAATCTGTTCTACATTTTTTTCCTTCGCTAGG
This sequence comes from uncultured Mollicutes bacterium, assembly GCA_900540705.1. GTDB lineage: Bacteria > Bacillota_I > Bacilli_A > Acholeplasmatales > Anaeroplasmataceae > Pelethenecus. Next base: position 12,934 of record UQGR01000009.1, on the reverse strand, counting down.
CGGAAGGTTTTACGCACCAAAACCTCACTCACCGCTGCCTGGAAGGAGGCACAAAGATTATTTCTATCTATCTCTTCTCCCCTTTGACTTGCATTATGGACAAGATTAATTACGGCACTCTTTAACCCGGAAAAGGAAAAGTTATAGGATCCATCTTCTAAATAAACTCTTGGCAAAGAATAGGTATCCACTCCCTCATGGGCAAGCCTATCCACGGCTGGTCCACCTGGATAAGGAAGGCCCACTACTCTTGCCACCTTATCATAGGCTTCCCCCACAGCGTCATCTAATGTCTCACCAACGATTTCAAATTCAAAATGATCCTTCATAAAAATCAATTCTGTGTTCCCACCAGAGACCAATAACGCAACTGCAGGAAATTTCATCGTGTGTTCAATCGCATTAGCATAGATATGACCCGCAAGGTGGTGAACTCCAATGATAGGCTTATGATACAGCAATGCAAATGTCTTTGCCGCATTTACACCAACGAGTAAGGACCCAATTAAACCTGGCCCCTTTGTCACTGCAACTAAATCTATATCCTCAGCCTTGATATTCGCCTGTTTCAAAGCCTCCTCAAAAATCATAGATACTTGATATACATGGTGCCGAGAGGCTACCTCAGGCACGACACCCCCAAAAAGCTTATGAATATCAATCTGGGAATTGATTACATTTGATAGTACCTCTTTTCCATCTCTTACAACCGCAACAGAGGTTTCATCACAGCTGCTTTCTACCCCTAATACTAACATATCTTCACCTCTACAACAAATGAATATTGCTGCTGGCTAAAGCTTCTAAATCCTCTTTAGTCCATATAGAAGCCTGTACCTCTCCTATATGATGCTTTTTCAAAAAAAACATACACAGCCGAGATTGACCGATTCCTCCACCAATCGTGTAAGGAAGTCGCCCTTGCAAAACGTCCTGAATATATGGATTAGACAGCTTATGCTCTTCCTTTTTCATCTTCAGCTGTTCTAGAAGAGAGGCTTCATCTACACGAATTCCCATAGAGGATAGTTCAAACGCAATATCCAATTCCTTATAATAAACTAACAGATCTCCATTTAGCTTCCAATCATCATAATCGGAGGCTCGTCCATCATGAGGAGCTCCGTTGGCTAAAGGCAGACCAATCTGCATCAAAAATACAGCCTTCTTCTGTCTACATATTTCACATTCCCGCTCCATTGGAGTCAAATCAGGATAAAGCTCTTCTAATTCTTTGGTGGTTATGAAGTAGATATCCTTTGGTAAAACCATAGGAAGGACAGGGAATTTACGATGTACACGTTGTTCCGTTTTACGGAGTACCTTATATATTTTACGAACCGTCTGTTTCAAATAGGAAATGGTTCTTTCTTCCTTAGAAATAATTCGCTCCCAGTCCCATTGATCTACATATGCGGAGTGAAGACTATCTAGCTCCTCATCTCTTCGTATCGCATTCATATCTGTATATAAGCCCTTTTCTATAGGAAACTCATATTTTGCCAAAGCATTTCTTTTCCACTTGGCTAAGCTTTGAACAATCTCTGCCTCCTCTTCTATATCACGTAGGCCAAACTGAACTCGTTTTTCCGTTCCATTTAACTCATCGTTCAAGCCAGTAGAAGGTAATACCATCAATGGTGCTGAAACACGGGTTAGAGCTAAAGCTTTAGCCAAATCCCTCTCAAAATCATCCTTTACAAATTTTATCGCTTTTTCAGTTTCCATCAAATCTAATAAGGAAACATATCCATTTTTTAAAAATAATCTCTTCATAATATCCCTCGAATGCTCCTATTATACCATAAAGTATTTAGATTTTCATTAAAAACAAAGAAATAATTCCTTAAAAGAAAAGGTGCATTGCTGCTAACAATACACCATAATTTTTTATACCTATACCATAAGTATATGCATCTTGTATTTAAAATAGAACCCTTATCTATTCTAAAATTGTTTTCATACACTGTTCTATCAAATCTGCATAATCCCCATAAATTATGATGTGGTGATTCCCACAAGGGGTTTTTAATAGTTCAGTGACAGAACGATCTAATCTTACATTAATCTGAGTTCTACATAAATTTTTTTCATTTAGATTGTTCATTAGAATACCACTAGAAACAAAATAATGCTTTAAATCAGAAGACATTCTAAAGATGGTAACCTTCCCCTTTTTCATTTCACCTTTGATAGCAACACCAATTCCACTTTCAAAATGAGTATCTAGCTTATACTCCTCCAGCATATCAAATGGAACTGTACAATGAGCAAAGGTGATACAATTATTATCTGTATCAATTCTAGAAGGATTGGCCTGAAAGGACGATTGATTCGTTAAAAGTCGAGCAATCAGCATGGTAATCATTGCCATAACATCTCCCTCACAGGTTCCTATGATACCTCTTTTATTTAATTCCGCCAATGCCAAACAGCCTGTAGCCTTTAAACTAGTTAAAAGATCAAAGCATCGAATGGTAGCTCCCGATAGTCCGTACTCCTTAACAATTTCATCTAAAGCATCAAAAATATGAATAGAGGACTCCATATCCTTTGGACTATAAGCCTTAAAATCCTTGATTTGTAAAGAAGAAAAATGGGGTTTTATCGCCTTTTCCTCAATTTGGGATAAAGGAATATCTATCAAAGAAAGCCCCATCTTCTTTTGCACCAAAGAGTAGTCAGGGACAGAGGATATCAGCCAGTCAGAAGGATTTCCAATTACACCAAGCTTAGTCTCTTTTAATACCTTTATCGTACGAGAAATGCAGGCTAAATCCTTTATTCTTTTGGCAATATATTCTTCACTTCCATGTAAAATTTCTCCCTTTTTTCCAATTTTATTAAGATAGGATAAAATCTCTAAGGAAGCCGCCAGGCTATTATTACCACCATTGGTAAGCAGATAATAAGGTTCCTGTAGCACCTCAAAATTCTGTAAAAATAACCCTTCAGAACCACCCGTTTGAATAAAAATAAGCTTTAAATCACAATCATAATCTTCTAAATCTGTCAATGTTAGAGGTGCTGCTAGCTTGTCCTCTACCCGGCTTAAAAAGCGAGTAACCTCCTGATTAAATTCTAAAGAATGCTGTAATCTTGACTTGAATGTTGAAACTTTAATTTTCATATGCTTTCTTCCTTTTTTCTATATTATAAAATACTTCGATTTTCATCCATTAGAGCGATGATGTTTTTCAGTCCTACCTCAAAATCAATATATTCCTTATCTTGGTAAGACAAGCCTGCAACATAAAAATATTCTGTATCCATATATATAAAATTAGCAAAGGATACCTCAATATAATCTCCAAAACTATAATCTTTAAAAAATCCACTTTTTAATAAAAGATTAACATTTTCACCAACCACTTTAACTCTAAGAGGTTCGTTATAGGTAACGGAAGGAACAAATCTTATATACTTTCCTTCTAAAATAATCGTATCCACATCATCTGGAAAATTATCAGAAGAATCATACACCACATTCAAAGAATCATACGCGGTCATTTTTTCTATAAAGAACATCCTTGTTTGATAAAACGAAGGATTACTTAACGTTTTATACATAATGGTATTATATCCAGAGGAAAAGATAGCTCCAAAGAAAAGAGCCGGCGGAACAATACATATACATATAAATAATAATCCCACAATGATAGATAAAACGACAGCTTTGGTTCTTCTACGCTTCTTTGGTTTTTCTTTCTTTGTATCTTTTATTATTTCAAAATCTTCCATTCTAACAGCCCCCTTTCTTTTATCATAGCATACTTGAGAAAGTTCGACAAGAATTAAGCTAAAGTTTCTTTCTTTAGGACAGGAATTAATTCTATATATCCTCTGGTACCAATAGGCTCTAGCTGGATTCTAGGATTGGATCTATCTAAAGTATAACCCATAGCTTCTAAATCCGCTTTATGAATGGCTTGCTGAACCTCCTCAATTGCCTCTCCAAAATTTTCCTCTGCAAAGGGTTCTCCCTGAAATTTTAGATATTTACAGGCTGGAAGCTCAATTATCTCAAAGCCTTCTGGAAGGGATCCTGTATAATCCATAGGAACCTCAGTCCCTTGAACATAGATTGAAGTTCCAGGGGTAACATATTGTTTAGGAAGCCACATACAAATAGGCTCACCAACGATAGAGGGGATGCTTAATAATAGTCCCCAAACATCACAGCCAACCTCTTCTCCATATTTCCAATAATCCTCTGCAGAAATACCTCGTTTCAAAATAACCTTACGCTTTGGTCTTTCCACCTCAGTGATAAAAATATTTTTTACTTCCTTCATTTTTTCGTCCACCTTTCTTTGATTGTCATATAAAATACCGTACGGTGTAAAAAGGAATATTGGTGTTGGATGTAGAGAGTATTCATAAGGATTACAGCCAAACTCCTTTGAAAAAGCCCTTTGAAAACCATCTACACTCTCAAAGCCTGCTTCAAAAGCCACATCTATAATTCTGATATGGTTGTCCCTAAGCTTTAAGGCGGCCTTGCTGAGTCGCATTCTTCGAACATAGACAGCAGGCGTCATATGTAAATATTCAAGAAATAATCGGTAGGAATACCAAGGAGAGTAAAGGGAAGCCTTAGCTAAATCCTTTATCGTTATAACACTATATAAATTTTCTTGAATATAATCCTGCATCCTTTGCACTGCCACTTTATGCTCATCCATCTTCTACTCCTCCTTACATCTTTATTATATAGAACCAAATGACAATCTCCTCGACTTTTTTTGCCATAAAAAAGAAAATATCCTTAAAGCAGGAAAATATTTCATACACCTTAAAGATATTTTTATACCTAATATTTTAATAATTTTCTTCGTGAACCTCAAAGTAGCTCTGTGGATGATTGCAGGTAGGACATACCTCAGGAGCCTTAGTTCCCACAACAATATGCCCGCAATTCCGACATTCCCAGACCTTGACCTCACTCTTTTCAAAAACGGATGCAGTTTCTACATTTTTTAATAGAGCCCTGTATCTTTCCTCATGATGCTTCTCAATAGCACCAACAAGTCTAAATTTTCTAGCAAGCTCTACAAAGCCTTCCTTTTCAGCCGTTTGAGCAAAATTCTCATACATATCGGTCCATTCATAGTTTTCACCCTCAGCAGCAGCCTCTAGGTTCTCTGCCGTATTCCCAATTCCCTTGAGCTCCTTGAACCAAAGCTTAGCATGCTCCTTTTCATTTTCTGCAGTCTTTAAAAATAATGCTGCGATTTGTTCATACCCTTCTTTTTTTGCAACAGATGCAAAATAAGTATACTTGTTTCTAGCCTGAGATTCTCCTGCAAAAGCGGCCTCTAAATTTTTTTCTGTCTGCGTTCCTGAATACTGATTTTTCATATTTTTCTCCTTTAGTTCTTTGTTATTTCCATTATACAATAGATTCTTTAGTTGAACAATATAAAAAGAATTTAGTTTTTCAATTTTTTGTTTTGAAAAATACAATAGCCTATCCAAAGTCCTAATCCAATAATAAGGACTAGCTGTAAAACGAAAAAGGTAATTCCAATTATGACGTTAACACCCATCCCTAAAAAAGGAAAAATCATTAAGCTATTTATTTGTTTTGAATTGTAAAATTTTTTATAATAAATGAGAAATCCTATTTCTCCTATCAATATAATCGTCAATATAAGATTTAAAATAAGCCACAATATAGAAAAGCTATCCTCTTTCGAATTTGAAATAAAAAGAAATTCTGATAATCTATCAACTTCAAATATAGCATACTCCTCTTCAATGGTATATTCAATGACAGTTGATATTCCCTCATGAAGATGATATAAAGTAAAGTCTCTATTCTGTAGGGCTTGTGGAATATAAAGTTTCAGTCTCAGCATTCCATCTGGCTGAACAGATACCCCATTCATTTTTAAAGTAACATCATAGATAGAATGAATTTCACCATCTATATGTTCCTTATAAATTTCATAATTTGAGAAATCCTCCAAAAGCTCCACATATAACTCGGTTCCTGCCAAAAGTCCATTATTTTGAGATACAATGACTATCGCCTTATCATTCAGTTCATTTCCAAACTCCTTCAGCTCAGCAATTCGTTTTGGCAGTTGTCTTTGTTCGATATGCGTACCATTGCGAGAACAAACTCTTCTTTCTATTCCAAATTCTTCTATGGTCGATTCTTGAATTATATTCCATAAACCATACATATGCCCTAGTGGCTCTATTACTTCTGGTTGAACCATTACCATATTGCATATAGAACAATGGCTTCCTTCTGTACTTCCTGGTGTTGTACAGGTGGCAGCTATCGAGAAATCTATAACCTCCTGGTGGCCTAACGCTGGTATTTCCTGATATGTCGTATAGCTACAGCGGGAACACGCCTCATAGGAAGCCCAGCCTGATTCCGTACAGGTGGCTTGCTTCTCCTCATATATTATAATATTGTGGCCTAAAGATTCTATTTTTCTTTTTTCCTGATGAGAAGCATTATGACTACATACCCGTAGTTCTTCTCCAACCTCTGTACAAGTTGCCTCTTTTATTATCCTCCACTGTCCAAAACTGTGTGCAGATGGATCTAAGGGTATAATCTCTTCTCTATCTAAATTACAACGAGAACAGGTTTGTTTTTTATTACCCTCCGCTGTACAAGTAGAACTATGGATAACTTCCCATTCCCCGAATACATGACCTAGTGGCTCTATCACCTCAGGTTGAACCAATACTATATTACATAAGGAACAATGGCTTCCTTCTGTACTTCCTGGTGTTATACAGGTGGCAGCTATCGATAAATCTATAACCTCCTGATGGCCTAATGCGGATATTTCTCGATATGTCGTATAGCCACAGCGCGTACATGCCTCATAGGAAGCCCAGCCTGATTCCGTACAGGTAGCTTGTTTTCCCTCATATGACATAATATTGTGACCTAATGCTGATATCGTTAAGTCTTCTAAAATGATTTTATTTTGATCAAAAATAGTTTGACAACCCTCACAAATATAATGTCCTTTCTTACCTGCCTCTAAACAACTCGCTTTTACTTCTTCAACCCAATCGCCAAAAGTATGCGGCAACAATTCTATTTCTTCCTCTTCCATTTTTAAACAACGTGTACATGTGTGCTTTCTTTTTCCAACCTGTAAGCAGGTAGCTTCTTCAACAAGCTCCCATGCACCATAGGAATGTCCTAGGGCTGTCTCAGGAATAGAGAAAATCTCTGTGCCCCGTTCTCCACAAATACAGGAATAATAATAACTCTCATCTTTTTCACAGGTAGCCGCGCTTGCTTTAAATGCATGAGTTGCTTGATTAAAAATATGCTTTGTATTTTCGGTCTTAACTCCACATTCGGAACAGGATCGCCAATGATTTTCACCATCTTTCTCCCACGTCGAAGAAAAAAGATGATGCTCTGGATCAACTTCTCCATATTGCTCCCCACAAAGAGAACAAACAGGTTTGGTAGAACAGGTTCCTTTTCCGCCACTATGATTTTGAATTTTGACCTCTGATTGATCTAAAACTATACATTGCTTAGTATCAGAAGAAAATATATTTTTTAAATCCATTTCTTGATTATAGGTTAGAAAGCCTGTGGTAAATATGTCATTCTGAGAAAGGGTGACACCTATTGATGAGGCTACATTTAATTTTTCTTCTATCTCCAATTTATATCCTTGTTCTATATATAAATTATTTTCTACACCATTAGATTTGTTCAGCATAATTTTGGGCGTATTAGATAGTTTGATTAAACCACCATTATAATGAATACCGGCTCCCATTTTAGCTGAATTTTTTTGGATAACGCCCTTTGTAAAGGTTAACGTACCACTGCTAATCTTGATTCCACCACCACTAGCTTCTGCAATGTTGTTTTGAATCATTCCATTAGAAAAAACCATATTTCCAGAATATAGATGAACTCCACCACCTACAGTTTTAGCCTTATTGTCTGAGATAGTTGAACTATAGTTCATTGAAAAGGTATGATTACTTTCACTTTCAAAAAAGACACCACCACCATCATCTGTTGACTCATTATTACTTATAGTACCATAATAAAAGGAAAAATCGCCATTACAAACGCATACTCCACCACCACAGCCTGCCTTATTATAAGAAATTTTTCCACCAAACATTTCTAATGTTCCACCATTATTTCTTATTGCTCCGCCATGTCCATTTATCGCTGTATTTCCTGCCAATGTGCCTGACGAAAATACTAATCTTGCATTCTCTTCTATTAAGATAGCTCCCCCTAAAACTGAACCTCCAGTCCCTTTTCCTCCAGTGATTAATCCTCCATTTATAGTAATTTCTTCATTTGTCAAAGGATTAATGATAGTGTGTTCTTTTGCAACATAGGGAAATATGGAATTATCATTATAATTATCTTTGATTGATAAATGTTTATTAGATAGAACTCGAAAAACACTACCACTTTCCCCAATATGTTTTATCTGATATCCATTTAAATATAATACTAACCCTAGAGATATGTTGACATCCAAAGTTTCCGTAACTTCTATATCTGAAAGTAAAACCATAGATGCACTTGAGCCAGTATGATTATACAAATAGTTCCAAGCTTCTAAAAAATTTTCATAATAAACAAAATCATTTGAAAATGTTTGTATTGCAGCCACATATTCACTTTCTACAGGGTCTACCTCTAAAGATAGCTTCGTCTGATCTCCATACTCCTTCATTTGTTCATTGTTTTCCTGAGAAGAACTAAAATTCCCCATATTACAAATGCCTAGAAAGGAGATGATTCCCAAACCAAACAATAAGAGTCCTAACTTTAGATTTAAAGCTTTATTCATATTCCAAACACCTCTTATCTTAACAGTTTTCAATTGTTAACAATTGAAGTATACTTGTAAAATAGAAGTAAAGTAATACTTTTGACAAAAATCTAACAATTTCTAACACCAAAATAAAAAGGATGAATTATAAAAACATCCTTTTACTCCCTTCTTCTTTACTTTTTAAATAAGTGGACTTAACAGCTGTTGACAAGTATGATAATATTATGCTGTAAATCCTTTACTCCCAGTTGTATTCCTTTCTTTCTAAGTCTTCTTCAAAATTCAATAGATAAGAAACACTGACATGCAGGGCTCTTGCAATTTTACAGATGGTAGAAAACTTCACATCAAATCTCGCATTTTCTACATGACCGATTGTTTTTCTAGATAGCTCTGCCTCATCTTCTAAATCCTCTTGAGACCAACCGACTATCCTTCTTAACTCTTTGACTCTGTTGGCTAATTTAAATCTTTCTTTCAATAATCTTTCTTCTCTATTCCTCATATTCATCACCAATAGTATTATCGGCGATTAGGAAATATATCACCAGGCAACGCATTTCCCATTTGCTATAAAATTTCTAATTTCGAAATTTTTTTTAGATTTAAAACAAAAAACTATCCCATTTAGGATAGCTTTTATTCATTTTAGTAACAGAATTATTCTGTTAGAAAATAATCTTTAATTTGTTTATTTCGATTGACAAAATACAAATATAGGAAAGAAATCACAATCATTCCTATAAAAATGCAAAGCTCAATACCAATAACTTTAAAGTCTATTCTAAATATAGAAATTCCTGCCTGATAAATCCCAGTAGCAAAGGAATAATTTAAAGAATTTACTAGAAAAGCCCCAATAATCCAAGATAAGAAGATAGATATCACCTGTAACAATACTATAGCTACTATACTAGAAATAAGAGATTGTTTTGAGGATAAACCTAAACAACGGAGGATACCTATCTTTATAGAATCTGCTTTCAAAACAATACATAAAAATATATAAGTTATCAAAAGTAGGATGATACTTAAGCCGATAACTACTGAAATTAAAACTGGTTTTGATTGTTGTATTTCCTGTCCTAAGCGCAGCACCTGATCAATTGTTGTATTAGATGCTTGATCCTTACTAAAGGAATAATTACAATCTAGGAACATATTTATGATTTCATTTTGGTTTTCTTTTCCATAAAAGGACACTCCTGTAAAAAACACCATATTCTCTTCTATTTCTTTATATTTTTGATCAGATACAATGACAAACATATCTCGACCAATCCAGGATGAGTCCTGTAAAGCCGAAATAATTTTTATTCCTTGAGCATAGATTTCATTCATATTCACATAGGAATAAAGTCCCTCTTGGTTAGTAAAATCAGCAAAGGAAATAAAGCTTTTTATATATTCCTTTTTCCCTTCCTCCAAATCTAGATATTGCAATAAAGCTTCTGAAATAATAGCTTCCTCCTCTTTTAAATCTATTGGCTCCATTCCTGAATTAGAATTAAAATTGGATATCGGTACATACACAATTCCAGTCTGCAAGTACCGTTCAATAGAAAGAGAATCTGTATCCACAATTTTATTTTTCCATAAGCCACCATATACCATAATCGAAGTATTTTTATAAAGCTTACTTGATTCATAATCACATCTTACTCCCTCACCCTCAAAGGTTGAGGTTAGTTTTATCTCTATCGACATTAAATTGTGAGACAGAGAAATTCGGATGGGCTCAGTCAAGGTGGTTTTATTAAATATTTTTTTAAGGGTTTGTGTCCCTATGCTTCCTTCTCCAATAGGGATTTGACTATTTTTGAAAAAAAGGACTCCATCATACATATCTGGAATAGAATAACCAAAATTAGTTTCTCCTAGGTAATTTGTACAGTTCTTTATAATTTCATTGGATATCTGAATATCTCGTTCTAAAATATCCCCATTTGTATGGTGCATAGTTACCTTACGGTTTGGGGTATATATTTTATCCTTCTCTAATTGCTCAGTCAAGGTTAGTTTAGAATCAAAGGTCGTATAAGATGCCAGCATAGCAATTCCAAGGAATAAAAATAAAAATATGATGCAGAAGCATATACCTAATACCCACTTTTTCTGAAAAAATTGGCACCCAAGCTTAAATAAATTCCCATAAGAAATTCTTCGCTGTTTATATTCAATAGGTTCCATTTGATGTTTAGAACTGGAAAGAATCGTATCCTTCACAATTTTTCCTGATTCAAATTCAATAATCCGGTCGGCATTATTTTCAACTAAATCCTTATCATGTGTAATACATATGACTAGTCTATTTTTAGAAATATCCTTCAATTTCTGCATTACTTTTTTTGTATTTTGATAATCTAAAGCGGCAGTAGGTTCATCACAAACAATAATTGGCTTATTCTGAGCTAAAGCTCGATAAATAGCAATTCTTTGTTGTTGCCCACCAGACAGCTGATTTGGGCAACGACGTAACGGAAGGTCCTCATCTATTTGCAGTTCTTCTTTTGATTCCTCTTTATAAACCTTATTGGAAATAAAAATATTTTCTTTTCCAGTTAAAGAGGCAATCAAATTGTTCTTTTGAAAAATATAGCCAAAGGTATTACTTCTTATTTCTCTTTTTTCTTCTTTTGTTAGAGTGTTGATACATACATCATCTAAATATAAGTTTCCTTCAAAGTCTTCATCTAAAAGACTCAAGCAATTTAAAAAGGAGGATTTTCCTGACCCATTTCTACCACAGATGCAAATGAAACCTGTTTCTGGAAGTTCAATAGAAACATTATCTAATGCTTCCACTTTTTCGCCTTTAGAATGATAGGTCTTACAAACATTTTCCATTCTTATTTTCATTTGAAATCCTCCCTTTTTTAAACTTTAAGAAATAGTTATGTAGTTATTATGAGTGCCTAAAGCAGTTCCCCAACAGGAGCCCCACCTTCCTCCTTCGGCAATAGAAAATTGCCCTTCAGTGGTAAGCCTTAAAAGAATAGGGCTACTTGAGGTAGGAACTGTAAACCAAAAACATCCAAACTGGACATTTGAGTTCATACTATAGCTGTCATTTTCCGTATAGCGATGTTTTATGTCTACCTTGTTATCACTTCTAGAAGAATTGTTTTCTACAACTACACTTGGATACGTTGCTGATTTAGAGACTTCAATTGTCGGCTCTACATAGCTTAATCCTGTGCTTGGATCTGTTGTAAATGTATAAGAAACACTTACCGTTGAGGTGTAAGTAATAATGGTACTCGTTGGCTCAGATCCCAAATATAATGCACTCCCAATAGAATCTAATTCCAAAGTCAATTTCGTATACTCCGAAGAAGCATCTCCTGTCTCTGTAAACCAATTTCCCATGCCGTTTGCATATTTCACATTATCCTTAGGCTCCATTGTGGTTTTATACAAAACAAGAATATTATATGTGTTATTTTTGTTTTTACCTATTCTATAATATTCATATTCTGTATAAACAGACCCCATAATTTCATTTCTAGTACTTTTCACTGAATAGCTGTCAGATATGCTTTGACCTAATAATTTTATTTCTTTATTAGAATCCTCTTTCACCTCAAAGGCTCCTAGTTTGGACAGATTTTGAGTTGGCTCTCCTCCACCTCCGCCATCTCCAATAATTGGAAAAAATAAATCAGGGGAAATTCTTGCGGCAACTGAGAACCCACAAGTTATAATTCCAATAAAAATTGTAGTTAAACTCAATAAAAATATAAATGCTTTCTTCATACTTGAATCTCCTAATTCTTTAATTACATAGATTTGTAAAGAACTATATGCATTTAAAAAACTACAATTTTTTTTATTTTAGCATAAGATTTAAATTTTTTTTGTCGAATTCATATTTTTTTTCAAATTTTTGCATATAGTTCTTCTAAATAAACTTAAACTTTTTTAATTCTTAAACTCAAATTCAATGGAATAGGGATAATCTGAAAATGTATAAACTCCATCATCATCAAAATCTCCAAAATCAATGTCAGGATCATTACCTAATTTGTTAAAATCATAATTTCCTAACTGAACCCCTACTAAGAATATAAGTCCTACTCCTATTAAAAAAATTACAATTTTCATCTTTTTCATTGTTCTTTACCTCC